>QMYD01000076.1 GCA_003662485.1 Candidatus Hecatellales archaeon
CTGTCGGAGCAGGCTACGAAAACGTCGATGAGTTCAGCATTCTCCTTCAAATATTCGAGGAACTCGTCAGGATTCTTCTTCAAAACCTCAGCCCAGGGGTACTGCTTCCTGGCTGCAGCACTCTTCTCAACCGTGGGTTCAATCACGATAAATTTTCCGGAGGGGTCTACCTCCCTTAGGGCGGCTACAGCCAGCCCCCCAGTATGGGTTAGGCTGCTGAAAACCACGATTCTCAACCTAAACCCTCTCCACGATGGCCCTCAGCCTTGCCTCCGCCGTCTGCCTGTCGATGCGTCCATCCTCAACCGCCCTCCTTAAGATGGCGTCTGCCACCTGATGGGCCATATCGGTTAAGTGGGGTAGAGGCTTCATCTCATGATCCTTAAAGCCTATATCTATTTCAGTTATGGGCCTGCCAAGCCTATAGATGTCTATGAGGAGGCCTACGTCAACCCCCCAGCCCTCCTCAAACTCCACGTCGTAGAAGGTTTTCCTGAGCCCGGCGATTTCCCCGCTTAGAGGCTGCTTAAACCTTGCAAGTTCTGGGTAGAATATTTTTAGGAGGGGTTTAGCCACCAGCTCGGTAACCCTTCCAGCCTTCCTCTCGAAGCATCCCTTAACGAATTCAGCTTCACCGCTCAGCACGGGTTCAGCCAGCTTCTCAATGAAGGAGGGCTGAATGTTTCTGATGTCAATGTCTAGGAAGACTACCACATCTCCTGAAGCATAGTAGGCTCCATCCCTCATAGCCACCCCCTTCCCAGGATATACGAGCTTGCTTTGAATGATGGTTTTAGCCTTCACCTTCTGGGCTTCCCGAACTGTTCCATCCGTGCTTCCACCATCCACGATGATAACCTCGCCTACCCCCTTCGCCTTATAGGCCGTGCTTACAGCCTTCTTAACGTAGGAAGCCCTATTCTTCACGGGGAAGACGACGGATATGCTCATCCCTAACCCTCTTTTCCCTTTGCTTGGTGATGGGGGCCTCCCTCCCTCCTTTCATCCCCCAACAAGGTAGCTTAAAGGTTATCCTAAAGCGTAATTTACCTTATCCCAACAAAAACTTAAATGCTTTTCTCAACTGCAAACCTTTAAAGAAAAGGGCGGGTGAGGTTGGCAAGCCTCCTAATCGTAGGCTGCGGTCCAGCTGGTTTAACCGCTGGAATCTATGCTGCAAGGTATGGGGTTGACTGCGTGGTGGTGGGGAAGGACTACGGCCTAGCTGGCGAAGCCCACCTCATAGAAAACTATCCAGGCATCCAAAGCATCAGAGGCCTTGAACTCGTGGAGCAAATGTTCAAGCAGCTGAAGTCTTACAGTGTACCTGTCAGGTTTGGAGAAGAGGTTTCCAAGATTTCCAAGGAGGAAAACCTTTTCAAGGCTGAACTCTTAAGCGGCGAAACAGTTAGCGCTGAAGCTGTGATTTACGCTGCGGGTTCAAGGCATAGGAGGCTTGGAGTTCCAGGCGAGGATAGGTTGCTGGGGAGGGGTGTAAGCTACTGCGCCACTTGCGACGGCCCCCTATACCGAGGCAAACAAGTAGCCGTAATAGGTGGAAGCAATTCCGCAGCCCAGTCGGCTTTAGTCCTAGCCGAACACGCCTCCAAGGTTTACATAGCCTACAGGCGTGAAAAGCTGAGATGCGAAGCCATCCTCCTTGAAAGGATAGAGAAAAACCCTAAGATAGAGGTTGTCTACAAGGTTGTGCCCGTTGAGCTTCAGGGAGACCAGAAGCTTGAAAACTTGGTTTTGAAGCGGAGTGATGGGGAAACCTTAAACCTAAGGGTTGAAGGAGTCTTCGTGGAGATAGGAATCATACCCAACGTTGAACCCGTAAGGGGTTTAGGCTTAGAATTTGACGAAGAGGGGAGGATAAAGGTTAACCCGGACCAGTCGACTAATGTGGAGGGCTTTTTTGCAGCGGGGAATGTCACCAACGGCTCCAATAGGCTTGACCAAATCGTTACTGCTGCGGCTGAGGGGGCGATAGCAGCAGCCTCAGCCTACGAGTACCTGCGGGGGAAGGCTGGGAGGTAGAGGGCTTGCTCACGAGGGAGGAGGCCCTAACCATGCTTAGGCATAGCCTGAAAAACGAGAAGCTTCTCAAGCACTCCCTAGCCGTTGAGGCTATCATGCGGAGGCTGGCGGAGAGGCTTGGGGAGGATGCAAACCTATGGAGCCTCGTAGGCCTCCTCCACGACCTAGACTACGAGGAAACTGCTCAATCCTTCCACCTCCACGGGATTAAAACCGCTGAGAAGCTTAAGGGCCTCCTACCCGAGGAGGCTTTGGAAGCCATAAGGGGGCATAACGAGCTAACGGGCGCCCCCTGCCAGTCCAAGCTTTGCTACGCCTTAAGGGCTTCAGATCAGGCTTCAGGCCTAATCATAGCCACAGCCCTCGTCATGCCGGGTAAGAGGCTAGCTGAGGTTAAGGTTTCCTCCCTGAAGAAGAAGTTTAAGCAAAGGGATTTCGCTAGGGGTGTGAGGAGGGAAAACCTTAGCCTCTGCGAGAAGCTCGGCCTAACCCTTGAGGAGTTTCTCGGCTTAAGCCTTGAAGCCCTCCAAGCCATCAGTGGAGAACTCGGCCTTTAATGGCGCTTATAAGGGAGGGCTGGAAAATATTTTTAGGCGAAGGCTGGGGGAGATGGCCAGCGTAGACTTAAAGGCTGAACCATCCTGGATAAGGCTTATGGCAGAAAGGCTTAGAATCGAGAAATACCAGCTTGTAGGCCGCCACTCCGCCGTTAAGAAGTGCAGCTGGCTTCACCAAAGCCTAGTCCATAACCGCTACTGCTACAAGCAGAAGTTCTACGGAATCCAGTCGCACCGATGCCTCCAGATGACACCCTCAGCCTACCACTGCACCCTACGCTGCACCTTCTGCTGGAGGGTTCACCCCGAAGACTTAGGCTTGAAATCGCCTTTGGAGGCTGCCCAACCCATCCCAGAGCCCGACGACCCAGACTTCATTGTGGAGGAGTCTGTGAAAGCTCAGAGGCGCATCCTAAGCGGATATAAGGCTCACAAAAGCCTGGATAGGGTGAAGTATGAGGAGGCTTTAAACCCAGCCCATGCAGCCATAAGCCTAACAGGGGAGCCAACCCTATACCCGAGGCTCGGCGAACTCATCCAAGCCTTCCACAAGCGTGGGATGACCACCTTCCTCGTATCCAACGCCACCATGCCAGAGGTGCTCTCAAACCTTGAAAGTGAGCCAAGCCAGCTATACCTTTCCCTCCATGCCCCCACCGAGGAATCCTTTAAACACGTGTGCAAACCCATGATTAGGGGGGCCTTCCAAAAAGTTCTCCAGTCGCTAGAGCTCTTGAAAAGCTTCAGCTGCCCAACCGTTTTAAGGCTAACCCTTGTTAAGGGCTTAAACATGGAGATGGTTGAAGACTATGCTAGGCTAGTGGTTAAGACTGAGCCCACCTACGTGGAGCCTAAAGCCTACATGTGGGTGGGCTTCTCAAGGCGTAGGCTCCGCTACGAGCACATGCCCACCCACCAGGAGGTGAAGGCTTTCGCTGAGAGACTGGCGGAGCTAACAGGCTACAACATAATTGAGGAGGCTGGTGAGAGTAGGGTGGTCCTCCTAAGCAGGCTCTCCAAGCCCATAAAGATTAAGGCTGGCTGAATCCATGCCCCTAAGCGAAATCCTCTCAAGGGTTGGAAGGAGCCTCAAAGCCAAGAACACGCTTCGGGAGCAAATGCTCTCTGAGGCTAGGCGAATCCTAAAGCTTTCGAAGGAAAGCATTATTCTGACCCATAGGGGGAGGCTGAAGGCGGCTGAGCGGAGGCTTGAAAAGGCTGGAAGCCTCCTAAGGAAAACCTTGAAGCAGTTGGAGGATTCACCTGAGCTGAGGCATGGGGGAGCCATGTTTAATGCCTGCCAGGAGTATGCTGAAGCCTACGTTTTCCTGAGGCTTGAAGGTGAAGGCAGGTTTCCCACGCCTGAAGAGGTTGGAGTAGACTTTCAAGCCTACCTCCTCGGCCTCGCCGATGTTCCAGGAGAACTCAGGAGGAAGACGCTGGAAGCCCTCATGGCTGGAGACCTAAAAGGAGCTGAAAGGAGATTCAAGCTTATGGAGGAGATCTATGGGGGGCTCTCCACCCTTGACGAGCAAATCTTCTCCCTGGTTTCCGGCCTCAGACGCAAGTGCGACGTGGTCCGCCACCTCCTCGAACTCACGGGAAGCGACCTCCTAGTGGAGGGGAGGCAGCAGAGGCTTGAGAGAGCCCTAAAAACCTTGGAGAAGCATGCTTCAAAGCTTAGGAGGAAAACGGGTTAATGGTGGTTTTCAACGCCAAAAAGATTAGGGAGCAGGCGGAAAAGGACTTTGAGAAGGCTTGGCTTGAAACAGCCAGCCTCCTAAAGCTTGAGGGTAGAGGCCTTCAGTGGGTTAAGGGAGTGGAGGGGAAACGTCACCCCGTCCTAGAGCTGGCTAGCCGCTTAAGGGAAATCTTCCTCTCCCTAGGGTTTGAGGAGGTTTTAAATCCATCCATCGTTCAAGAGGCTGAGGTTTACAGGCAGTATGGGCCTGAAGCCCCAATCATCCTAGACAGATGCTTCTACCTCGCTGAGCTTCCAAGACCAGACCTGGGCGTAGACGCTAAAACTCTGGCTAAAATCAGGGAGGCCATCCCATCCTTCACGGATGAGAAGGTTGAGGAGCTGAAAAGGATTTTCCGAGCCTATAAGGAGGGCAAGGTGGAGGCTGGAGGCTTAGCTGAAGAACTCGTGGAGAGGCTTTCCATCAAGCCTGAGGAAGCCACCCAGCTTTTAGGCTTTTTCCCCGAACTCGTAAGACTTGAACCCAAACCCACGAGGCAGGTTTTAAGGTCGCATATGACCTCCCTCTGGTTTCCTGTTTTGGCTGAGCTTCAGGATAAGCGTCCCCTACCCGTCAAGCTCTTCTCCATTGGGCCAAAGTTTAGGAGGGAGCAGAGGCTGGACAGCCTCCACCTCTACGAGTCCCATGTAGCCTCCGTTGCGGTTATGGATGAAAACCTAACACTTGAGGATGGTTTAGCCCTAACCAGGCTAATCCTAGCCGAACTAGGCTTCAAAGAGGCGAGGTTTGAGGTTAAGAAGGCCACCAGCAAGTATTATGCGCCCAGAACCGAAATGGAGGTCTTCATTAAGTTTAGGGGGGAGTGGGTGGAGGTTGGAGACCTCGGCCTATACTCGCCTGTAGCCCTAGCCAACTATGACATTCGATACCCCGTCTTCAACGTGGGCTTCGGCGTGGAGAGGCTGGCCATGCTGCTAACAGGCGAAACCGATGTTCGAAGGCTTGCCTACCCACAGTTCTATGTTGAAGCTGAATTCACCGACAGCCAACTGGCCTCCATGCTCAAGCTAAGCCTCCAGCCCAGAACCGATGAGGGTTGGAAGCTTGCTCAAGCCCTAGCCCAAACCACGCTCACCCACGCTGAGGAGGTTGGACCCTGCCAGTTTAAAGCCTACCAGGGTGAAATATGCGGCCGGAGGGTTGAAGCCTACGTTTACGAGAAGGATGAGGGTGCAAGACTGCTTAGCCCTGCAGCCCTAAACACCATTTACGTTTACAAGGCGAGTGTTCTTGCTATTCCTCCCAGCGGTTTTGAAGCTGACCCCTGGATTGCGGAGGCGAAGGCTAAGGGTGTAGC
>QMYD01000077.1 GCA_003662485.1 Candidatus Hecatellales archaeon
CTCTCTCCCCTACCTTAACCCACCTCCTCCGGCGCCGCCCTTCACGGCGTCGCACACAGCCTTGGCCGCTGCATCGGCTAGGGCTGCAGCGTCAGCTCCCACCGCAGCGGCGCATGTCTCCCCAAAGTTAATGGCTTGGCTCACTGTGGCTGAGCTTGTGGCTACGCCTAGGGGGAAGTCTTCTGGGGCTAGGTGGAAGCCAACCCTCCCAGATAGGGGGGAGCCTCCAGCATAGACTGCTAGGGTTAGAGGCCTATCAGAGGAGGCTGCTATTTCTCCTCCATTTTCAACCAGCCCCACCCTAGCCCCGGTTTCGATTAGGGCTTCGAGGGCTAGCTCTGCAAGGGCTCCGGGGATGGCTGCCATGGGGCCAACTCCAGCCTTTAAGGCGGCTTCAGCAGCCCTCTTAACCACTTGGGGAGCCCAATCTTCAACCTCCAAGGGTTCGAGACTATAACGGTATAGGGGGTTATGGTGAAGGTAGGCTTGTAATTGGGCTTTATGGTAGGTTAGGGCGGTTAGGGCTGCTGAGACCCCCTCAACCCTATCGCATAGGATGAGGAGGTTGGAATAGCCGAGTTTAACCCTAACCCTATAGGTTCCGTTTCTAAACTCTGCCAGCAGCCTTCGCCTCCCCCCTTAAGCTTCCCAGCTCGTGGAGGCCATACTTAAGGCTTTGAAGGGGCAGGCTATAACACAGGCCTTGCAGCGGATGCAGAGCTGCTCGTCTATTTCAAGTCTTTCCATGGTTAGGGTTATGGCTCCAGTTGGGCAGGGTGAGACGCAGGCCCCACATAAGACGCATTTCTCCTCGTCAACCTCTATGGTTGGCCCCAGCTCCCTAACCTCCACACCCTCAGCCTTCAAGGCTTCAATGACAGCTTTAAGCTGGTCTCCGGAGGCTGGAACATCTACCACAAGTTCACCCCTACTCGGGGAGATACTAGCCTCCAAAATGTTGAGTGGAACACCAGTTTTCAGGATAACCGTTGAGAGCACTGGATGCTTAACCCTCTCATGAGTATAGAGTATTTTTATTTTCATGGGGCTCCCCTCCTCCCCTTAACCAGCTTGGCAAGGTCGTCGGTGGTTACGATGCCAAGCACCCTGTATTCCTCATCCACTACGGGCATGCCTGAAATCTTGTATTGGAGAAGTCTCCTCGCCACCACATCCACGGCTTCCTCAGGCTTAGCTACAATCACCTTAGTAGTCATAACCTCACTGAGGGTTTGCTTCCCCTCAGCTAAAGCCCTAGCCAAATCCCAAGACGTTACAATGCCCACCAGCCTCCCATCAGACCTCACAATTGGAATATGGTCTACACCATGTTCAACTATGAGGCGGGCTACCGTTTTCACGTCGTCAGCAGGCTTGGCGCTGATAACCCGCTTAGTCATCACATCTTTAACCCTGGGCTCATACCTTTTCACCTCAAGCGGTTTGAACTCCCTGACCGTGGGGAGAAGCTCAGCAGGCCTCGTAAGCGTGAATTCACCCTCCTCAATTCTCCTTTTCAGGGTTTCCGCTATTTCAAGGGCTCGGGGGAGGCTTGACATGGATGAAGCCCTAACGGTTTCCCCCTTAACCTCAACCCTCCCCGATTTCAGCTCCGCATAGGACACCCTTCTAACGATAGGCCTACTCCTTGAGGGAACTCCGTAGTCGAGGATTTCCGTGTAGATTTCCTCGTCTGGGGTGGCGGCTGTTTCAGCCACCCTCCTATTTATGAGCGGTATGGGGATTCCAACTCCAACGTAGAGGGTTGAACCATACCGGTGGATGGTTGCCCCCCGAAGATATTTAGCGTTCATTTGTTTGAGGTCTCCCCGAACCATGAGGGTTCCCATCCCAGCTTTGGGGTTATGCTGGGTTCCCTCACCTATCACGTATCCTATTCCGCCTCCGAGGAAGATTCGAGTTCCAATCCCAATAGTTTCATAGCCCGGATCCTTAGTCAGCGGATTAAGCTCTCCTGAACCACTATACATGACGTTTCCATATCTTGGAAGCAGGGTTCCCATGTAGGTGTAGAGGATTCGGTCAGTGCTGTTGGTGGCAGCTGCATAACGCTGGTAGGCGTTCCTAGGGTTTACGAGAACAGCCTGGTTTACCTCCTCCAGCGTAATCACTGTTTCAACGTATTGGCGTGGGTAGCAGTCGGTAGGCCAGCCCTCAGCCCTAAGCTCAACCTCCCTCCCACTTACAAGGTCCTCGATGACGTGGCCTCCACCATACTCTATTCCCCTGGTTTCGCTGACTGCTGTGGCGCCGAGGTAGACGTCTACGGCTGCAAGCCCCTTGTAGGCTGGCACATCGTTAAGCCAGCACCTCCACATTTTTATTGGAGGCTCGGTATGGCCGAAGTTTATGAAGGCTCCGGAACTACACATAGCTCCAAAGGTTCCAGTTGTAACTACGTCTACGTCTTTGGCTGCCTTCTCAACTCCATAGCGTTTAGCGTATTCGACGAATTCGTCAGCCCTCATCACCACGGCGTCTCCACGCTTAATCTTCTCGTTTATCTCCTCGTAGGTTCTTAGCGTTTCAGCCCCCCGGGCTTCCAAACCTTCCTTCACCTCTAAAGGGAGGGGCCTTCCACCCGAAGGCCTGGGACGAGTAAGCCTTAACACCAGCCTATTTAAGCGTTCCCCCCTAGGGGGCTTAGGCAGGCTCAGCTAGCAGAATGTTATGCTTGCACCGGAGGATTTTCACGTGGACTTCTAGGCCTGGTGGCAGAGGCTCCCTCAAGCCTACAATGGTTAGGCTTCTCTGGCCGTCTAGGGTGGAGGCTAGGGCTTCACCTTTAAACCATCCGGGCCCCACCACCCTAACCCTTAGCCTCTGCCCGATTCTGTAGGGGATGGGGAGCATAGGCCTTGGGTGGATGTCGAAGTCCTCCCTGGAAATCACAAGCTTAACCCCGTAGGCCTTCTCTAGCCTCCTCAACTCTGCATAGAAGCTTCTCCAGCTCTGGGCTTTAACACCCTTAGGCTTCCTCCCTCTCTTGTGGATTTCAAGCCTCTGAATGCCTAGGGGAGGCCAGCGTTTCCCAGCTCCAATCTTCAAGGCGAACTCTATGATTTTCGGGATTTCCCCATCGTTGAGGCCTGGAACCCAAACCGGGGCGATAAGCAGGTCCGTCCTCGTGTTTCTTGCAAGGTGTTCAGCTACGCCTAGAATTCTTTCAACCTTGTAGGTTGGGGTGTCGGCTAGCTTGGAGGCTAATTCACTGTTGAGGGCGTCGATGGAAAGGTTCAGCCTTGAAAGCCCAGCCTCCGAGAGCTCCTCAGCCAGCCTCTCCGTTAGCAGGTAGCCCCTACTCTGCATTGAAACCACGGATACGCCTGGAGTTTGGCTTAAGGCTTCAACCAGCTCCACGATCCTTGGATAGGTTAGGGGGTCTCCAACCGTGTCTATGTGGGCTTCTATGCGGCCTCCCTTGAAGGCTGCAAGCCTCCTGAAAGCTTCCAGTAGCGGCTCTAAGTCCACCACATATTCGGTCTGCCTCCTCAAGGATTTGGGGCCAGCATCAGTAGAGCAGAAGATGCAGGATAGGGGGCAGAGGCTTGAAGGCCTAACCTGGATGAGGTTTGTACCCCTATCTATGAGGCCGAAGGCTAGGCATCCAACTAGTGGAATATCCCCGCCAATTCTGAAAACAGGCTTCAAACCTAAACCTCGAAAAAGTGGTGGAGCCCCGGGCGGGATTTGAACCCGCGACCTGCGGCTTACAAGGCCGCCGCTATAACCGCTAAGCTACCGGGGCCCCTCGCCTCAATATTTGAATGGTGGACTCTAAAACTTTTATTCCTTCCCTCAGCCCTTAATAGGTTGAGGAGGCCGGGGTGGCTCAGCCGGTTAGATGGCGCCTGGGCTAGAGTGAAAGGGCGCTGGACTAAAGCGCCGGACTCATAATCCGGAGGTCGCGGGTTCGAAACCCGCCCCCGGCACCAAGGTGGTTAGCGAGGTTTGAGGTTTGAGTAAGGTTAGGGCTAAGATCTTGGATTTTAAGACGGTTAGGGAGGACTTCAACGAGTATGAGCTTGAGGATGGGACGAGGGTGAAGGTTAAGGTGGTTCTAGCCGATGTTAGGATGGCCTTGGATGAGGAGGGGAAGCCTAAGCTTAACCCTGATGGAAACCCAATCTACCATTTCAACTTTGAAACCAAGGTTCGCATCCTACCTAAGAACCGTGTGGTAACCATGAGGGGGCCTCCAAAGCCGCCTGAGGGAATCTACGGGTAAGCCTTAAATGGGCTTTAGCTGATTCTTCTTTGAAGGCTTGGTAGGGGTTTGAGGGGTGTCCTCCGAGGTTATTGCTGGTGTTCATGCGACGAGGGCTGAGCTTTTGAAGCTTAGGCGTAGGCTTCAGCTTGCCCGCAGAGGCCACGACCTGCTCGTGGAGAAGAGGGACGCCCTCCTCATGCACTTCTTCGAGGCGGTTAGGGAGCTTGCTCCGCTTAGAGAACGCCTCTGGAGGCGTTTGGAGGAAGCCTACATCGAACTTACGAAGGCGGAGATGACCTTGGGCCCAGCTAAGCTTAGGGAGGTTTCCTACACCACGCCTGAAAGGTTTAACGTGGTGGAGCAGACTCGAAGCATTATAGGCGTGCTTGTCCCCGTGTTCAAGCTTAAGGTGGAGGAGAGGCCTGAAACAGGCTGGTACAGTATGGCTGAAACCTCAGCAGCGCTGGACAGGGGGATCGAAGCCATGGAGGAAGCCTTAAAACTTGTAGTGGAGCTGGCTGAGGCTGAATCCTCCGTGAAGAGGCTGGCTGAAGCCGTAATTATGACGAAGCGGAGGGTTAACGCCCTAGAGCATATCATTATTCCAAGGTTTGAAAACACGGTTAGGTTTATTCAGATGCACTTGGAGGAGAGGGCTCGAGAGGACTTCTCTAGGCTTAAGCATATCAAGCGCATCCATGAGAGGGCGAGGGCTGAGGCGAGGAGGGTGGAGGCTGCTCCTACCGCCGTTTAGAGGCGAGGAGTAGGATGGCTTGAGCTAGGTCTCCACCCGTTTCGGCTAAAGCCTCCCTAGCCTCCTCAAGGCTTACCCCAGCCTGGGAAGCCACGAGGGAAACATCCTCCTCAGGGATGGAAGGCTTCTCAGCCTCCACACTTGGGGCTGTGGAAGCCCTCTCCTCAAGGCTTTCACCCACCACCTGAAGGATTTTCTGGCCTTGAAAGTCTAGGAGCGTAACCGTTGGGTTCTTAACTACGAGCTCCCTGTCCTGAAGCTTGAAGACGGCTTCAACCACGGGTAAGGGTTTGGCTGAAACCCCAAGCCTCTCCATCATCCGCCGAAGGTCTCTGGGGCTAAGCCTTTTCAAACCCCTCACCCAACTCTAAATTAGCCGGGAGGCTGGATAAAGCTAACGCTTGAGGCGGTTCAAGGCTTGGAGGGGATACTGGCTAAGCTTAGGAGCATAGCTGACTACCAGTTTGCGCCAGGAGCGGGGGAAGCCCTCTTCCCTGAGGGGGTCGAGGTTAAGGTTTCGAAGCAGACTGGGAGGCCCAGATACGTTTACCTTGATGGTAGGCTTATCGCCTCCCTAAAGCCTACCACTGGA
>QMYD01000078.1 GCA_003662485.1 Candidatus Hecatellales archaeon
CTGCAAGCGTACGGGCGGAGAATATGCGCTTGGAAACCCAAGCGACCCAGCCTTCGTGGTTAATGTAGCCCAACGCTTCCATGTGGACTTCGTCTTTGTGGGGCCTGAGGAGCCCCTCTTCCACGGGGTTGCAGACGCCCTAGAGGAGGCTGGAATCCCCTGCGTGGGTGCTAGGCGTGGGCCGGCTGAGCTTGAAATGTCTAAGGCCTTCATGCGTAGGCTCATGTGGAGGCATGGAATACCTGGAAGGCTTAGGTTTAAAGCCTTCAAGGATGTGGAGGACGCTGTAGCCTACATCCGCGAATACGCTGAGAGTGTAGCTTTGAAGCCTGCCAGGCAGGTTGGAGGGAAGGGTGTGAAGGTTATCGCAGACCTTCAAGCCTACCTAAGCCGGGAGAAGACCCACGTCAAGACTGAGCACGCCAAAATCATAAGCGAGGAACACATGAAGGGTTACACGGATATCGAGGACAGAATCCTAATAGAGGAGAGAGTGGAAGGACCTGAATACACGCTTCAAGCCTTCACGGATGGTAGGACGGTTAAGCCTTTCCCCCTCGTCCAAGACAATAAGAACGCTTTCGAAATGGATATTGGACCTGAAACAGGCGGTATGGGCTCCATCGCAGGCAGAGGAAGGCTTCTACCCTTCATCAACGAGCAGGAGTACAGGCGCTCCGTAGAAATTGTGAGGGAATGCGTTAGGGCTGTGGAGAAGGAGACAGGCCAGAAATATAAGGGTGTAGTTTCAGGGCAGATGATGCTAACTGCGGCTTGGGGTCCCACCATCATAGAATTCTACTGCCGCTTCGGAGACCCTGAAGCCGTAAACGTGCTCCCCATCCTTAAGTCTGACATGGTTGAACTCTGTGAGGCCATTATAGACGAGAGGCTGAACAAGGTTAAACTCGAATTTGAGGATGTAGCTACCGTGGTGAAGTGTGTAGCGCCCAAGGGCTACCCTGACAGGAGAGACCTCGCCAAAGGCCACCCCGTCCATGTTGACGTGAAAGCTGTGGAAAGGCTTGGAGGCAAAGTATACTATGCCTCAACCGACCTTCAGCCTGATGGAACCATCCTAACTGGCGGTTCAAGACTCGTGGAGATTTTCGCTAAGGGTGAAACCATTCCTGAGGCCAGCCGCCTAGCTGAGGCCTGCATTCCCTACGTTAGGCTGACGGATGGCTGGGGAGTCTTCCACCGGAGCGACATAGGCTCGGAAATCCTTTTAAAGCGTAGGGTGGAGCAGGCTGAGCTTGTGAGGGGTGTTTACAGGTACCGCTTTAGGAAGGGGCTAATCGGAAAAACCATAGAGTGGATTCCGGGTAAGGGTAAAATCGTTTTGGAGGCCTAAGAGGCTTGACTGGGAAGGTTAAGGTTTCCATTGTGGTTGGAAGCGGCTCCGACACCGAACTCTCAGAGAGGGCAGCCCAAATCTTAGAGGATTTTGGGGTTCCCTACGAGGTGAAGGTTTTATCCGCTCACAGGCAGCCTGGGGAGCTTGAAGCCTACATTAAAACCTGTGAGGCGGAGGTTTTCATAGCCATAGCGGGATTGGCTGCCCACCTCCCAGGCTTCATAGCCTCAAGAACCCTTAAGCCCGTGATAGGAGTTCCACGGGAGGTGAAGCTTGGAGGCCTCGACTCCCTACTATCCATCGTTCAAATGCCTAGGGGCGTACCCGTAGCCACCGTGGGTATAGATAACGCTGAAAACGCAGCCCTACTCGCCATACGCATCCTCGCCCTGAAAGACGAGGAGTTGGCGGCGAAGCTTGTGGAGAGGCATTGATGGCCTGAAGTTAGAGGTAGGGTGCAACCCATAGGGCTAGGGTAAGCAGGTAGCATGTGACTAAGGAAACCAGGACGAAAGGTGCGCTGTAGGCTAGGAGCCTCCTAACCGTGACGGGGAAGCCCTCCCTTTCGCAGATGTTTAAGGCTACGTAGAGGGCTGGTGCGCCAGCTATGGTTAGGTTGCTTCCAAGGGTTCCAGCCCAGAGCAGAGCCCAGTATAGGGGCCAGGCTTCAACCCCATGATATGTAGATAGGTCTCTCACCACGTGGAGGAAGGTTAGAATGTAGGCGTCGTGTTCAACTACGGCTACTACGGGGGCGGTAACCCAGTAGAGGATGGAAACCCCCGTAAAGACGTCGGCTATCATGTAGGGGGCTAGCCAGTCGGCGAGCATTCGAATGATTCCAGCCTTCTCTATCCCCCCAACCAGCACGAAAAGCAATATGTAGAAGAAGATGGCCCTCCAGTCTAGCTCAGCTAAAACCTTCTCGAAGAGAGGCTTACCAGCCCCCCTAGAAAACCTTTCAGAGATTTCAGCTGCCAAGGCTGTGGCTGCCGCCCCCGAAATCGTTATGAAGCCTAGGGCTACACCCAGCATCTGCCTTGCAGCCATAAAGCCAACCGTCGAGGTGAAGCCTACCACACTGATGATGGCGAGCTTCCTATCCTTGATGGAGCCTTCAACCTCCCCCCTTAAGCCCTCCCACCTCTCACGCTTAAACCTCCAGCGGAAGTAGGCGAGCACAGCAAGGAAGGTTAGAAGCAGAATGGGGAAGGAGGAGGGCCTACCCTGCTGCCAGACAAACTCCAGAAACTCTATGCCAGTTACGCTGTGGAGGAGCTGGGGTGGGAGGTCGCCTAGGAGGAGAGCCGTACCCATAAAGTTGGCTGAGAGAGCAATAAAAATCACGTAGGGGGAAGGGTCAAACCTAAGCCTCCTAGAAAGGTGTAAGACTATGGGGGCCATCATCAAAACCACCACCACATTGTCTACGAACATGGAAATCATAGCCGCGATGAAGCCTGTTAGGAGGATGAAGGTTGAAGGGTTCCCCTTCGAAGCCTTCAAAGCCTTACCTGCAAGCCAGGTTGGAATTCCGCTTTCACCAAAGTAGCCTGCAATAATCCATATGCCAAGCAGAATGCCTATAACATTCCAGTCCACGGCTTGGAAGGCTTCAGCCTCGCTTAGAACGCCTAAAACCACCATGAGGACGGCGCCCACGAGAGCGGTTATAGCCCTGTCAATAACCCCCCAGATTACGAAGCCTATGGTTGCAATGAAGATTATGAGGGCTAGGAGCTGTTCCACGCTCAACTTGGAAGACTTCTCCCTAAGCCCTTAATTAAGGCTTAAAGCCCATATAAGCCTAAAATTTTCCTCCAGCCAAGTTAAGGTTATAAAGTAGCGTCGTGTTTTAATGCGGTGGAAGAGGAGATGAGCCTAGTAAAACTTAAGCTTTCCATGTATGGGACAATGGCCCTAATCATAGCCCTTTCCACGCTTTTCTTCTCAGCCATCATGCTGGCCATAGGCGTCTTCAACATTTTCCTTCTAGCAGGAATCGTCGTTGCTTTCAACCTGCTTCAGTGGCTCTACGCCCCCAAGTTTATTGAAAGCCTATACAAGGTGAGGGAGATAAAGCCCCACGAGGCTCCAAGGCTACATGAAATCTTTGAGAGACTTGTTCAGCGGATAGGTTTAAGGGAGAAGCCTAAGCTCATGGTGGCTGAGGTTCCTGTACCCAACGCCTTCGCCTATGGTTCACCCCTCACTGGAAGTAGGGTTGCGGTTACGAGGGAACTTCTCCACCGCTTGGAGGAAGAAGAGGTTGAAGCCGTCCTAGGCCACGAGCTCGGCCACCTTAAGCATAGAGATATGCAGGTTATGATGTTCGTCTCCGTGCTTCCAGCCATCTTCTACTTCCTCGGCTACTCGCTCATTCTTTCAAGCTATTTTGGTTATGGGTATAGGCGGGATGAGGGTGGGGGAGCCATACCCCTACTAGTAGGCCTTGGATGCATGGCCATATACTGGATTTTATCCCTCTTCGTCCTAGCCCTAAGCCGCTACAGGGAATACTATGCTGACAGAGCTAGCGTCTCCATTGTGGAGGATGGCGCTAGGAAGCTTTCCGAAGCCCTAGCCAAAATAGTTTACCATACGGGTAGGGTTAAGAGGAGGCTTGAAAGGGAGAGGGGAGCCCTAAACACCTTTAGAACACTGTTTATAGCTGATCCTGGAAGAGCTGAGGAGGACCTAGCCTCCCTCCACGCTTTAGGCTTCCACCGCTACACGTCAGATCAGGCTTTGGTCCGGGAAATCCTCTCCAGGAAGCTAACCCTAGCCGACAGGCTGGCTGAAATCTTCTCAACCCACCCTAACATAGTTAAGAGGCTTAGAGCCCTCCAAAGGCTGACCTAACCCTTCAGCAATTTTATTTAGGCGGAGGAGGCAGTTTTAAGGAGAGAGGTGCCCCTAAGAATGGTAAGCCTTGAAGAGATGAGGGAACTGGCCAAACGCTATAAGAATCCTCTAGGCGTAGTTTTAGGCTCCCATTCAGCCTTAGACGCCATGGCAGGCTTAAGAAACTTTGGGATTCAAGGCTTAATCTACACGACGAAGGCTAGGGCGCAAATATACTTGAGGGAGCCTAGGGTGGGCATGCCAGCTGAGGAAATAGAAGACCTAGCCTACACGGTGAAGCGTGACCTAGCTGTTTCCACCGACATTAAGGATTTGGCTAGGAGGAGAAGCCAGTGGAGGGAGGCTATCCTAATCCTCGACCGCTACGACGAAATTTTGAAGCCTGAAAACCTAGACGTACTCGTGGAAATGGAGGGAATTCAGATTCCTAATAGGGCTTTCTCCGTCTACGTTGGGGGGCTTGGAGCCACCCGCATTGAAAAGGATTTCTACCTACCCATCCTAGGCTCAAGAAACCTGCTCAAAATAGAGGATAGGGAGGCTGTGAAGCGGAACTATTACTGGTATTTGGAGCAGGCTGGGATACCACACCCAAAAGAGTTCCCCTACGAGGTTACTGAGGATGGCATCCGGTTTAGCAAGCCGGTGGAGCAGCCCCTCGTGCTTAAGGTTCCCCATGCAGCTAGAAGGCTTGAGCGAGGCTTCATCTTCGCAGCGGACAGCCATTCGCTAGAGGAGAAGGTGAAGGCTGAACTTGCCTCCGGAAACATTCTCCTAGAGGACTTAAAGGTGGGGAGGGCTGAAGAGTACATTCCAGGCGTAACCGCAAACTTCAACTTCTTCTACTCGCCGCTATTGGCTGAGGAGGACTGGGGGGAAGTGGAAAAGTTTGAAGCTAGGTGGAAGCTTGCCAACGAGTTTCTGTCTATAGATGAGCGGAGGGAAACCACTCACGACGGCATCCTACGCATGCTCGCCTCCGAACAGTTAAAAGTAGACTGGGCTAAAACACCCTACCCTGTAAGCTTTGAGGTTACAGCCCACTCGATGATAAGCCTCAGAGAATCGCTTTTAAGGAAGGTTTACCCGCTGGCAGATGCCTTCGTTGAGGCAACCCAGAAATATGACCCCCCGGGAATGATTGGAGCCTACTGTATTCAAACCCTCATAACCTTTGAGAGGCAGGTTTACGTGGACGCTGTATCCCAGGGCGTATATGATGCCTCCGGGAAAGCCTTCTACGACTTCGTTCCAAAGGTTCAAGACATGGCTGTGAGGCATGGAGGGGGAACCAACGTACACCAGGCCTTAGGCTCCCA
>QMYD01000079.1 GCA_003662485.1 Candidatus Hecatellales archaeon
ACGGTTAAAGTCATCCTCATCCCACATTTAGGACAGAACTGCAAGCGCCTTTCTGCCTCCAAATCCTTAAACTGCGAGAGTTTGGGGGTCCGCCTTCCTATTAAAGATTTCTATTTTCCTCTAGAGCTTTGGTGAGGCTGGCTGCTAGCATTCTTGCAACCCTTAAGGGTTCGGGTAGGGGTGGAAGAGCAGTGGAGACCTCAATCACTCTTAAGGATTCTTGGAGACTCAGCTTGAAGGCCTTAACCCAAACTCTTCCAAACCCTGCTTTTAGGGGTGAAAGACCCTTGCAAGGCTTCTCGCAGAAGAGGATTACTGGTCTGGATAGCTTTTCAGCCAGCCAGCCCCAGTCTTCAAGTTTAACCCTCCATGGGTAGGCTGCGTCAGCTAGGACCACCCTAACCTGCCCGTAGTGGCCTGAACTTTTAATCATCCTGTTTAGGGCTTTAACTGGATGGCTCCTGGTAGACGTTTTAACAAGCCCGTCAAGCCAGCTTCCCCCACGGAAAACTACTCCAAGAAGGTGGAGCCTCTTAAGTTGGACACCTGTAACAGCCATCACCCTGATTTCAGGCTTAACCTTCAGCATTCTCCAGCCACCGGTAAGCTTCTTTGAGAAGGCAGGCTAAGGCCTCGACAAGCTTCCCCCTATCCTTAACCCTAAGCCTTTCCACCAAGCTTTCCGTGGAGAGCAGGCCTCCAGCAGCTGCGTAGGCGAGGAGGGCTTCAGCCGCCCCTCCAATATCCCTCCTCGAAAGCCTCTTTGGAAGCTTCCCTCGAAGGCCAGCCTTCCTTACAGCTTCGGCAAGCAGTCTGTTGTCAAGCCTTAAACCTTTAGGCCTCCCCCCTTCGAGGCTTTGGGCAAGCGAGAAGGCGAAGTTTAGGTAGGAGTCTCCAAGGCTGGCAGCCCCCCTATCCATTAAAGCCTCCACTGGGCTGGAAGGTTTGGAAAGGATTTTCGCTAAGAATTCTTCAACCCTCAAAGGCTATCAGTCTTCTTCTTAACCCTCCATAGGCTTCAAGCTTTCCCCTTCTCGTAGGCTTCAACCGCCTTTTCAAAGGCCTTCCTGAATTCCACAGTTTCAGCTCTAATCCTGTCTAAGGCTTCGAAGAGCACGTCGAAAACCTGTTTTCCACCCTTAACCTTCAGGTAGAAGCTTGCGGTTTCAAGGAGTCTATGCTGGATTTTCCCTCCAGCAATCTCCACGTACTTGTCTTCAAGCAGGGTTTTCTGGAGGAGGTTTAGAAGCGTATATGTTTCACCTTTAATTTCAAGTTCAAGCTCGTTTTTTCCAACTCTTAAAATTCTGATTTCCACCTTTTCCACCCTTCAAATAGCTCCATAGTCTTCGGAAACCTTCCTCCTCTCGGTTTTACCGCACTCCCTACACTCGAGGATTTTCCTACCCCGATTGTAGGTTAGGGGGGAGCCACACCTTGTACAGTACGCCCTAACCACGCCTAGCCTCCTTCCAATCGTAGTAAGCTGGCAAGGTAGGTTCTCATCCCCGATGACCATGGCTTTTACCAAGTCTCCTGGGCGGAGGGCGTCGTAGAGGCTTCGCAGGAAACCCCTAACAGCGTAGGATATGTGGAGGACGGCGGTGTAGGGTCTGCTAAGCTTTTCCCCGTTTATGCTGAGCACTTTGATGGTGGCCATCTTATCCTGAACCTGCTGAACTTCGCCTAGGATTTGAACTCCCTTCCTTAGGAGGGGTGGAATCCTCGTCTTAGGCTGAACGCTTATACGCTTCCGCTCAAGGTCTACGATTACTTTGCCGAGAGCTCTCGAATATATTACGCCCTTCTCCACGTAGGTTCCCCCTCCAGCCTGGAACTCCTCGATTACCCCCAGCCTTTCACCCGGGGTTACAAGGTCTAGGTTTCTCTTAGCCCTCATGTTTTCAGACTCGTTCAAGCCTGTAAACCTCCACTTCAACCCATTTCTTAGGCTTCTTGTGGAAGCTAAACATGTGAGGGATAACTATTTTAGACTTGAAGGCAGCTGTTATTCGACCTCCAAACCTTTCAGCAGCGGCTGAAATATGCCGCCTATTCCCAGCCTTATGCACACTATAAACTACGGGGGCCAGCGTTAAAGCTTTTCTCAGGAATTCAAGGTCAGCTCCCCTCCTCCAAACCCCGAAGGGGGGATTCTCAACCACCACGTCGAAGCCTCCTCTCAAGGCTTCTAGTGGACCTGCAACCCAGTCCACGTTTTCAACCCCAAGCATTTCAGCGTTCTCCTTGGCGGTTTTAACTGCTAGGGGGTCTAGGTCTAAGCCCACCACGTATTCAGCTCCAAGGAGGGCTGCCCCCAAGGCGAGAACACCTGTTCCACAGCCTAAATCACATATTTTCCTTCCAATTATGTCCTTGAAGCTGTAGGCTGCCACGTGGAGGAGGGTGGAGGCAAGGCTTAGAGGGGTTTGATACTGCTCCAGTTCAACCTTAGGCTTGGGGTGAGGTTTAACCTTCGCCAAGAGAAGCTCTAAATTCCTCCGCCTCAAAATAGAGGTCAAAGGCTAGCCTCCAAAGGCCTTGAGGAAGCTAGCTGCTGGAACTAGGGGCTTAACCCACCTTTCACCATCGTCTAAGCCAAGCCTTGGACAGGCCGTGGAAACATAAGCCTCCAGCTCGGGGAAGTTTTCCAGCTGCTGGCTGTTAACCTCGTCAAGGCTTAGGAGGGAAACCTGCTTCCCAAGCCTTTCAAGGCTTCGCTTAACCTTTAGGGCTTGCTGAGGGTTGAATTGGCCCGGTTTAACTCCGAGGATTACCCCCACCTTGGAGGCTTCCCCAACCCTCATCAGGTTTGCCTTAAGCCTACGCTTAATCCTTTCACCCAGCTCCGAAACCTCTAATGCCTCGCCCTTGTAGGGGTCAGCAGCTACCACAGGCTTCCCCAAAGCCAGGTATATGCCGAGGGCGTGGAAGAAGCCTCCACCCACGTGGAGGTAAGCCTCAACCTTAGCGCTTATACTGGAGGCTGCGGTGACGTTGCAGCCTAGGATTTGGCCTGGGTAGGCTACGCCTTTCCCCTTGGGGCTTCCAACCACCACCCTGAAGCCTTCAGCCTCCAAAACTTTCTTAGCCTCATTAAGCTTGTGCACGTGTTGGAGTGTTGCGGTTAACCCTATCCTCCGGTGGGGGGTTAGGAGGCCAATCGCCTTCCTAACGGCTTCACCAACCCCAAGTCTGCACCTTGCCTCCACGTAGAGGATTTTCAGCTTCCGGGGGGAGGCTACGAAGGGGGTGTGGCCGAAGTGAACTAAGAGGCCTACTCCAAGCCTTTCAGCCTCAGTTAGAGCTAGGTCGCATCCTCCATAGCAGGGGGAGGCTGAAAGGAAGACTTCTACACCTGTTCGCCCAGCTATTTCGCCTGCAAGCTGCTGGGCGTAGGGTTTAAGGCCGTCGGGCATTTGAAGCAGAACCCTTCTAACCCTTAAACGCCTGATTTCGCTTATAATTCTGTCTGGCTCTAGGTCGTAGGGAGCTTCCAAAAAGGGTGTTCCCCCAAGTGAGGGAGGCCTCTCAGGCTTGAACAGTTTTCAGCGGGGTTATCTCGATGGTGCAGGGGGTTGGAAGCTTGCTTGCCCCCACCTTCAAAGCGTTCTTAGCAATTTCAACCCCCTCAGGTTTAACCTCAACCTCTACGAGGGGTTTTCCAGCTTCAACCCTTGCAGCTAGGCCTACAGCTTTCCCGAAGTCTCTCCTCATCCCCTCCTGAAGCCTATCCGCCCCAGCGAAGGCCATCATCTTGTTTTCCCTGAGCACCACGTGGGGGTAGGCCTTAATTCTAAGGTAGTAGTTTTCCCCTCCAAGCTTGTCGGCTAGCTGCTTGTTCACGGCCACTCTTAAGGCTTCTAAAGCGTTATGGCGTACTTGAACCCTCTTCAATGGGAGGAGGGAAACCCTGTAGGAGTAATCCCCCTTAGGATTGCCCATGGTGAACTTGGTGATCTTAGGCTGGGGGGCTCCATGAATATACTCCCGCCTAACGTAGGGCATACCCTCCGGCCGCCTATAGTTCTTACCCTTCAAGCCTTCCCCCTTCAGAAAACATGAATAGGCCTCCTCCTAAATAAATAGAGCGGAAAAGAGGCTTCAGGTTGAAAGCCGAATACCTGAGTGTTGAAGCCAGGACCGTGCTTAACAGGCTTAGGCGTAGGGATGAATGGTATAGCTGCGCTTACACGGTTAACCCCTACCGGGGCTGCGAATTCGCCTGCCCCTACTGCTATGACGTCGCCGAGAGGTGGAGGGGGCCATACCATGCAAGGCCTGAAGAGCTATCCTGGAAAATCTTCGTTAAAAGAAATGCCGCCAAGAAGCTTAGGGAGGAGATTAAGGGGAAAAAAGCGGGACATCGTCTTCTTAGGCTCGGCCACCGACCCCTACCAGCCAGCCGAGGAAAAATTTAAGGTTACGAGGAGCTGCCTGGAAGTTTTGGCTGGGGCAGGCTGGCCTGTTGAAGTTGGAACGAAGAGCCCGCTGATCCTCCGAGATCTCGACCTCCTAGCTGAGGCTTCCAGGCGAAGCGGGTTCTGCTGCATCTTCATAACCATTACCACGGTGGATGGGGGGCTTGCCTCCATCTTCGAGCCCTCCGCCCCAAGCCCTAGCGAAAGGCTCAGCGTGGTGAAGGCTCTTAGCGATGGGGGCTTAGACGTCTGCGTCGCCATGATACCTGTTTTCCCTTATATCACCGACGACTTTGACTCGATTTTCCAAGTAGCCTCGGAGGCTAGGGATGCTGGAGCCAAATACTTCATGGCTGGGGAGCTAACCCTCCCAGGCGAGGTTAGGAAGCGCTTTACAAGACTGCTGGAAGCCCATTTCCCAGAACTCCTCCCAAAATATGAAAGCCTGTATGGGGCTTCAGGCTATCCGCCTTCTTCCAGGCTGAAAATCCAGGAGAAGGTGGAGGAAGCCTGCAGGAGGCTTGGACTCTCCTGGAGGCTGAGGCCGAGGTTTAGGGTGGAGGGCTTGGAGGGCTTCCTTTAGGCACGCCTCCCCCTCCCGGTTTTCCTACGTATTCCCGCTATAACCATGCCTGTTTTAAAGCCTTCCCTAACCTTGGCTTCCATTTCGCTTAGCCACTGCTGGTAGCCTACCTCCCGTATCCTCTGGAGGTTTTTAAGGTTCCACCTTTTGTATCGCTTGGTTATCCATTCAAGCTTGCTACAGGGCATTTCAGGGCATTCGGCGCAGCTTAGGAAGCCCTTACGCCTGCAGCATCGCCTAATGGCGCAGAAGGGGTTTCCTCCCCCAGTCTGGCAGCCCTCGCAGGTAAGCCTCCTAAGCCATGAAAGCCAGCGTTTAAAGTCTCGGTAGCTTCCAATCCAGTCGAAGGCTGTGGCAATCCTATCAAATTTTTCCTTTTCCAAGAGCTCCTTCAGCTTCCCCGCCTCGTCGGATAGGCTTCTACGATAGGCAAAACAGGCTCCACAGTAAATCCCACAGCAGCCCACAAGGTTTTCTCTAGCCTTAACCATTCGAAGCCCTCTTTACTTGGTTTGAAAAATCGAAGGG
>QMYD01000080.1 GCA_003662485.1 Candidatus Hecatellales archaeon
GGGGCTAAGGGCATCCATCCAAAGGCGGTGGAGGTAGCCATGGACTGGAACCTGCCCATAAGGGTTAGGAACACCTTCAATCCTGAGGGCCCCCACACCCTCATCGTTGGGGAAGCCGAGGTGAAAGCTGGCTTTACGGCTAAGGCTGTATCGCTCATCCCGGAGGTGGCTATGATAACGGTTGGAGGAGCAGGCCTCGCCGGAGCCCCAGAGGTTGCGGCTGAACTCTTCCGAATCCTAAGCGAGAAGGGGGCGAGCATCCTCATGATTTCTCAGGGCTCCTCTGAAGCCAACATATCCTTCGCTGTTCCTAGGAGCATGGCGGATGAGCTTGTCCCGCTCTTGGAGATGAGGCTGCTTGGAGGTAAAACTGTTAGGCAGGTGGAGGTTGAAGATGATGTCTGCATTGTGGCTTTGGTTGGGGCTGGAATGAGGGGGACCCCGGGCATAGCAGCCAGGGTTTTCAAGGCCGTTGCAGCTGAAGGCGTAAACATTCGAATGATAGCCCAAGGCTCCTCAGAGCTCAACATATCCTTCGTGGTTAAGAGGGAGGATGGACCTAAAGCTGTTAGAGCCCTCCACCGGGAGTTCAGGCTTGGAGAGGCAGGCTAAGCCCTCCTAATCTTCCTTAGCAATTCTTCTGGGAAGTCTCTCACCACTTTTAGGGCGGAAGCTTCATCAAGCCCTGAACCCAAGGCTACTTTGAAGGCTTCCTCCTGCCCTACAAAGTCTTCAGGCGCATGAAGGTCAGTATTGACCACCAGTTTGGCTCCAACCTTTTCCGCCATCTTGGCCACGTGGCCGTTGGCTAGGCAGTGTCCCTTCCTCGTTGAGATTTCAAGGTAAACCCCGTTGGAGGAGGCTTTCTCACACTCTTCTAGGGTGATGAGGCCTGGGTGGGCTAGAATGTCCACATCAGGTGTGGTTACAGCAGCCAGGTTGGTTCCAGGAGTAACAGGTTCGACGAGGGTTTCCCCGTGAACTATTACGAGTTGGGCTCCAAGCCTTTTCGCCTTAGAGGCTAGGACGGGTATGCTTGCGGGGGGCACATGGGTTATTTCAACCCCAACGTAGATTTCAACCTGGTAGCTGTGTTTTTCAGCCTCCTTTACGAAGGTTAGGGCCTTACCCAGCACCCATTCAAGGTTGGAGTGGTCTACGTGGTCGGTGATGGCTATGGCCTGGAAGCCTAGGTCTTCAGCCCTCCTAGCAATCTCGCTTGGAAGTAGCACGCCATCGCTTAGGAGGGAATGCGTGTGGAGGTCTATTCTCCTACCCAGCCTCTCCTTCAAGTTTTCCACCAGCCAGTTCTTCAAGCCTCCTGTGGAAGCAGGATTTCCTCCCAAGGTGGCAGGCTACACCTATTTGCTGAACCTTCGCTAGGATGGCATCCCCATCACAGTCTACGAGGATTTCCCTTACAAGCTGATAGTTCCCCGAGGTTTCCCCTTTAAGCCAGAGCTTCCTCCTGCTAGTGCTCCAGTAGTGCATTAGGCCTGTGGTTAAGGTTTTCTCCACCGCCTCCCTGCTGGCATGGGCTACCATCAAAACCTCCCCCGTGAGGATGTCTTGAACCACCACGGTTAGGAGGCCGTTCAACCTGTAGTTCAGCCTTTCAGCCACATCCCTCGCCTTTGAAGCCTCCATCAGAGGCTTAGCCTTCAACCACCACCCTCCAAACGAAATTCTTAAGGATCCTTAAGCCTGCGGGGCCGCTTTTCTCGGGGTGAAACTGGGTTCCAAAGGTTCTATTAAAGCCGACTACGGCTGGGAATTCAACCCCATAGGTTGTGGTGGCTAGGACGGCCTCCCCCTCAGCCTCAACCACATAGGAATGGACGAAATAGAAGTATTCATTGTTTTTTACCCCTTCCAGCAGCGGGTTTTCCTTCACAATTTTAACGGTGTTCCAGCCCATGTGGGGTTTTTTAACTCCGCCTGGAAGCTCTACCACTTTCCCCTTGAGGAGGCCTAGGCCCCTGGTCAAGCCCTTCTCAAGGCTTTCCTCGAAGAGCAGCTGCATTCCGAGGCATATGCCAAGCAGGGGTTTACCCTCCCTTAAGGCTTGGAGAAGCCTTTCCCTGTGGGGTTGGAGGAAGTTCATTGCAGGTTTGAAGGCTCCAACGCCTGGGAGGATTAGGCCGTCAGCCTCCAGGGCCTCCTCAAGGCTTTTGGTTGTGGTGGGGAGGCCTCCAGCCCTCTCAACCCCCATCCTAATGCTCATAAGGTTTCCAACCCCATAGTCGACGATAGCTATGCTCGGCTTCCTCAAGCCTCACCGCCCCCGGGGCTTCCTCCTAGCCCTCAACTCTTCGAAAACCTTCTCCAAGCCCACCCGCTTGTAGGCAAGCAATACCATAACGTGGAAGAGGAGGTCTGCAGCCTCATGCACGATTTCGCTTTCACCTTTAAATTCCGCTGCCTCCACGAGCTCTCCAGCCTCCTCCGAAATCTTCTCTAAGATTGCCCTTAAACCCCTAGCCATTAGGCTTGAAACGTAGGAGTTAGGCCTGGGATGGTCACGCCTATCCTCCAGAACCCTGAAAACCTCCTCAAGGATTAGGCTTTCAGCCATTATTCCCCCCTCCCCGCTTGGGCTTAAACCTCTCCTCCACAGCCTTGCCGTGAAGCCTCAGACCTTCCACCTCAGCCAGGGCGGTTATGGTTTTCTTTAAGCCTTTAAGCCCCTCCCTGCTTAGGCTTTGAACCGTGTAGAGCCTTAGGAAGTCGTAGACGGATAATCCTGAAGCATACCTGGCTGAGCCTCCTGTTGGGAGTACGTGGCTTGGACCCAGCGCATAGTCTAGGGCGGCGGTAGGCGTGTAGGGGCCTAGGGAAACCGCCCCAACATTCCTTATTTTAGCTAGGAGTCTTCCAGGCTTAGAGGCGTGGATGGCGAGGTGTTCGGGTGCAAACATGCTTATGAAGGAGGATGCCTCCTCAAGGCTTTCAACGAGGAGGATGGCTCCATTGGCTTGAAGAGCCTCCCTAACCCTCCCCTCAGCCTTAGAAAGCCTATCATAGACGGCTTCAGCAAGCCTCTCCGAGGTTGTCAAGAGGATGGGAACAGCCTTAGGGTCATGTTCAGCCTGGGATTCAAGTTCGGCAGCAACCAGCTCAGGGTCGGCCTCCCTCTCAGCGTATACGAGGAGTTCTGTTGGACCTGCTGGGAATTCTACGCCAACCTCCCCATAGACGAGTATTTTGGCTGCGGTTACGTGGAGGCCTCCAGGCCCAACTATTTTGCAAACCCTTGGAATGGTTTCGGTTCCATAAGCCATGGCGGCTATGGCTTGGGCTCCACCAACCCTATAGATTTCGCTTACACCAGCCATGTTGAGTGCAGCCAGCACGGCTGGGTTAATTTCGCCATTCCTATTTGGGGGGGTGCAGGCAACCAGCCTTCTAACCCCCGCAACGCTTGCTGGAACCCCAAGCATTAGGGCGGTGGAGGGGTAAGCCGCACGCCCCCCTGGAACGTAAAGCCCAGCTGAGTCGAGAGGCTGAAACACCTGAACTATTCGTAGGCCTCCAGCGTTAACCAAGATTTGACGCCTCCTAGGAAGCTGCCTCCTATGGAAAAGCCTAATATTCCTTTCCGCTTTTTTCAAGGCCTTCAGCAGGCTGGGGGGAAGCCTCTGGTAGGCCTCCTCGACTTCACTCTTTGAAACCCTAAGCTGGCTTCTGTCAAGTTTAACTCCATCGTAGGCTTGGGTGTACTCTAGTAGGGCTTCATCCCCCCTCCTCCTAACATCCTCTATAATCTTTGAGGCTGCGTGTTTAGCCTCCTCCAAGCTTGCCTTATTCCTGTTTAGGAGGGCTTCCAGCTCGCTGGCTTTCAGGTTTTTAAGCTTCACGGGTCCTATCAGCGCTGAGGCCTCCTATTCTGGTGGAGGTCGAACGTGGACGCCCATTTTGAGCAGCTCTCTTTTCACGTCTGCCACCGTGTATTCGCTGTAGTGGAAGATGGAGGCTGCTAGGGCTGCGTCAGCCCTACCAAGCGTGAGGGCCTCATAAATGTGCTGGATGGTTCCAGCCCCACCCGAAGCTATAACGGGAATGCCCACCTTCTCCGAGATGGTTCTGGTTAGTTCGAGGTCGTAGCCCATCTTCGTCCCATCGGCATCCATGCTTGTTAGGAGGATTTCCCCCGCCCCCAGCTCCTCAACCCTTCTAGCCCACCAGACAGCGTCAATGCCCGTTGGGGTTCTACCCCCATTCTCGTACACCTCCCATATTCCAGGGCCGGCGCGCTTAGCGTCTATAGCCACCACCACACACTGGCTTCCAAACCTTTCAGCTCCAAGCCTCACGTTTTCAGGGTTTCTTACGGCTGCGGTGTTGATGGAGACCTTGTCGGCTCCGGCCCTTAGCAGGGTTTCCATGTCGGCTAGGCTTCGCACCCCACCCCCAACCGTGAAGGGTATGGAGAGGTTTTCAGCCGTCTGCTTAACCACGTCTACCATGGTTTTCCTACCCTCGGGGGAGGCTCCAATGTCGAGGAAGACTATTTCGTCTGCCCCCTGCTCCTCGTAGATTTGAGCCAGCCTAACAGGGTCGCCTGCATAGCGGAGATACTTGAAGTTTACCCCCTTAACCACTACGCCATTCAGGACGTCGAGGCAGGGAATTATTCTCTTAGCCAGCATTATAGCACCCCTTTAAGGCTTGGGGTTCCCCCTCCAACCCTCCTCACAGCTTGGGCTAGGGCTAAGCCAACCGCCTTAAAGGCTGCCTCCGCCTTGTGATGGTCGTTTGAACCCCTCAAAGCCACGAGGTGGAGGGTGAACCTTCCAGAGGAGGTCAGTGAATGGAAGAAGTGGTTAACCATTTCCGCTGAGAGGTCTCCAAGCTTGAAGTGGCTGAAGGTTAGGTTGGATTTGAAGTATGGTCGGCCTGAAAGGTCTAGGGAGGCTAGGATCAGGGCGTCGTCCATGGGGGCGGCTGCCCAACCAAATCTTGCAATACCCGTTTTGCCTGCCAGCGCCTTATGGAGGGCTTCACCCAGCGTTAGGGCTACATCCTCCACGAGGTGGTGATCGTCTGGAGGCTCATACTCCTCAGCCTCCACCTTCAAGCCGAAACCCCCATGGAAAGCTAGGGATTCAAGCATGTGCCTAAAGAATTTCCTCTCCATTTTTATTTCAAGCCTTTCAGGCCTGTCAAGGTTGAGGTAGACCTTAACCCTGGTTTCCCTGGTTTTCCTCTCCACCTGGGCTTTACGCTCCCCGGCCAATCCTCTTCGCCTCCTCAAGCGTGAATCTTCCATCGTAGAGGGCTCTCCCAACCACTACGGCTAGGACTCCTGCCTCCCTAAGCTTTTCCAAGTCCCTAAGCGATGAGACCCCTCCAGCATAAATGATGGGCGTGGTGGAGGCTTCTACCAGCCTCCTAACCCTTTCAAGCCTGACC
>QMYD01000081.1 GCA_003662485.1 Candidatus Hecatellales archaeon
GGCTTCAAACCTTGGAACCACCACAATCCTCCTACCCTTATAGTCTTCAAAGCTTAGGGGGACCTTAACACCTACAACACCCACCTCGCTTAAAGGCACAGCCACGGGTGGAAGCTTATCCTGAACCTCCAAACCGTTTAGGCCTCCTAAAGGGGATGTTGGAAGTATTCGCCTTGAAGTAGTTAAGCCTTCCCATGGAGAGGGGAAAAGGCTAAAAAACGTCTTCATCCTGAACGTAGCTTCTACCCGTTTTCAGGGCTACCAGAGCCTTGCCAAGCTCGAAGCCCAAGTAGGCGGCGTGGTCGGGAAGCGAGATGAGGTTTTCCCTCACAATTGCCCTGTAGATGGCTTCAGGCCTGCTTCCCCTGATGGCTGTGGAGGGCCTGCCCGCTCCAGCCTCATAGTGGAGGACTAAGATTTCCCCATGCTCCCTGTCAACCCTAATCTTGAAGCTTCCCTTCGGGTCCCGGTGGAAGCCTTCATCCGCCCTATTAGCCCTGATAAGCCTTTCAGGCCTTTCACCGGGTGTGGGAGGCTCCTCCCTGCAGCGTTTCTCCTTGAGGATGAGCAGGTTTAAGGGTAGGTCTTTAGGCGGCGTCCTCCTCTTTGAGGCTAGGGCAAGCATGTTCAGGGCCTTCGAGAGCTCGGAAACAGAGCCCACTGTCTTCCTGCTAGCCTCCACGGTGAAGAGGAAGGCTACTCCAAGCTCCCAGCCTAGGAGGGCTAGGGCAAAATTTAACCCAGGCGAGTCCACCTCAGAAAGCTCTGTAACGTTTCCAGCCCCGAAGAAGGTTGGGAAGCCAGGCTTCCTCCTAGAGAACTCCCAGTAGCCGAGGAGGGAGTCTAAGAGGCTGTAAGGCGGAGCTAGGCTTAGGATGGGGTCTGCTATCAGCCTCTTAAAGCCCAGCCTTGAGGCCTCAGCCAGGTTCTCCTCAAGCCTTTCCACCCGCTCCAGAAAGTTTTCGGGTATGGTTCCATCCCGGCCTGCAGGAGTGACCACGATGGGTACATCCCTAACCTCCCTCAAGGCTTTAAGGTTTGAGGCATCCCCGCTTAAGATTAGGCTGGCCCCAGCCCTAACCCCGGCGAGCAACTCCTCTGGATCAGCGGAGTCTATGCTCACCGGAACCTTCACCGCCTTTAAGACAGCCTTCACAGCTCTTTCAGCCTCATCTGGCTTTCCACCTCCAGCCTCCATTCCAACATCCACCATGTCAGCTCCAGACTTTACATACCAGCGGGCGACTCTACCTATTTCCTCATCCCCCATTCTTGAGGCGTCTGCTATTTCGGCGAGGAGGATGGGCTGGAAGCCTGGAGCCCACCAAGCCTTAGCCTCCCCACGCTGCAGGAGGATTCCCAAGCCTGCTTCAGCCCTCCTCAAGGCCTCCATCCTCAAAGCCTTAACCTCGGCTTCAATTCTCCCAGCTAAGATTTCAGCAGCTAGCTCGCAGGCTGGCTTCACAGGTGAAAGAGTAAGCTCTTCTAAGTGGTCTAAGATTTCGGGTAGGTCTGCTGCGTGTCTCGGCCCCTTGAAAACAGGGATTTTAAGGGCTTCCCCAACGGGTTCAACGCTCCCCCTAATGCTTCCAGGCATGAGGATGAGGTCGTAGCTTTTAAGCCCAGCCTCCGCCAGCTTCTTAGCCGCATAGGCAGGAGTTATCAGAGCTGCTACGGGGATGGGCAGGGTGAAAACATCTACTTCCACCTTGGATTTACGCATTTGAACGTAGTTTTCCACCATAGCCTTGGCCTTGAGGCCTGTAACCACGAGAACCTTCAACCTTCACTGTCCACCCTGAACACGCAGTTTAATTAAGCTGGAGTCTTCTTAAACTTTAGAGGAAAGGTTTGGCTTCCCAGACTTCCGCCAGCTTAATCCTCTTAAGCTTCCTTCTCTTTGTGGGTGGAACTTTAGCTGGCTATCTCTCCGCTGGCGAGCTTTCAGCCAGCCTCACCGGAATCCTTAGCGAGGAGCTCTCCCCCATCCTCAAACTTCCTAAACCACTTTTAGCCTTAGCCGTTTTCGCCAACAATCTCTCAAAAACCTTTATGGCAATGCTGCTCGGGCTGCTCCTAGCCATACCACCAATCCTCTTCATTCTTGCAAACGGCTTCATACTTGGCGTGGTAAGCTTTGAGGTGGTGGAGTCAAAGGGAATCCTCTTCCTCCTACTTGGCATCCTACCCCATGGAGTTTTCGAGGTTTTAGCTGCTATCCTAAGCACGGCGCTGGGTGTAAGGCTTGGAGAAGCCGTCTACGCCAGGCTTAAAGGTAAAAGCTTTGAAGTATGGAGGACCCTTAACCTCTGCCTCAAATTCTACTTCTCCAGGATTATGCCCCTGCTGGCTGTGGCAGCCGTTATTGAAGCCTTTATCACGCCAAGCCTTTTAAGCCTCCTTTGAAAAGGCTAAATAAGCTGGAATCAAATCATAGTTTAAGCGAAAAGAGGCTTTGAGAGGTTAGGGACTACGGCCTCCCGCAAGCTTACCCAAAACGAAATAGAATACCTCGTCTACGAGGATGTGATTATTAAGGAGAGTAATGCTCCAAAATTTGTGCTTTACGGAGAGGAAATAGACATCTGGAGTTCCGAGTATCTTCCCTACCATTCCAAAACCCCAACAGAATACGTGATTGAGAAAATTCTTGAAAGCGAGAAGGCTGGGGTTGACATCTTCCCAAGCGTGGTTGGAAAACATAGGGAAAAGGAGCTAATTAAGAACGCTCTGCTCTCAGGCTCCCCCATCCTCCTAAAGGGGCCAAAAGGCTATGGTAAAACCACCTTCTCCAAGGCCATAGCCGAACTCCTACCAAAGAAAATCCTAGCCGTAAAAGGCTGCAAAATCTACGATGACCCCACCAGGCCTGTATGCTTCTCCTGCAAGCGGAAGCTCCTCGAAGATAAGGTGGTTGAGCTAACCTGGGTTCCAAGGATCTGGGTTAGGATTCCAGGAGACCCGATGATGACCACCCGCCAGCTTATAGGCGGAATATCCATCCAGAAGATTAGGGAGGGCTACGACCTAGACCACCCTGAAGTCTTTGTTCCAGGTAGAGCGTTAAAGGCGAATAGGGGTGTGGGCTACTTCGACGAGCTTGGAGCTCTACCCTCAGCCATGCAGACCCTCCTCCACGAACTCTTCGAGGAGCACCAGGTAACCACGCTTGAGGGGGACATCCTACCCTTCAAGATTTCAACGTTGGAGCTGGCCTCCACCAACCCGGCCAACTATAGGGGTACAAACCCGATTAAGGAGCCCCTCCTAGACCGCATGGAGGAAATCGAGATAGGGCCTCCTGAAACGCTTGAAGAGGAAATCGAAATTGGAATTCGAAACATGTTCTACCGGAAGTGGAAGGGTGAGGAGCCCCCCATACCGAGATGGCATCGGGAGATTGTAGCCAGAATCGTACGCTATGCAAGGGATAAAAACAAGTTTGAGTTTACTAGGCGAATTGAGTCGGAGCCCTCCTGCAGGGCTACCATTAAACTCTTCGACCACCTCCAGTCCAAAGCCCTAAGAAGCGGAAGACTTGTCCCCCTCCTCTCCGACTACGGTGAAAACCTTGAAATCGTTAAGCTTGCCCTCATGGGGAGGATTGAGGTTGAATTCGGCCTCTCCCAGCGTAAGGCTGAAATCGTGGAAAAGCTCTTTGAGGAGGCGAAAAGGCAGACCTGCCGTCAAATCTATGGAAGCCTTCCAGGAGAGAAATTCGCCGAGTTCTATGAGGCTTTGAGGAGTGCTGGGGAGGAAGCTGACGGGAAGAGGGTTATAACCATAGGCTTCGAGGTTCTCCCAAAGCTTAGGGCTAAACCCATCATTAACGAGTACGTGGAGTTTCTGGCTGGGAGCAGGGAGGTTGGAGAAGAATTATACCTTTCCGCCATAGAAATCATTTTAGAGGCCATGGCCACCTGTATTCCACGCTTGGTGGAGCGTAGGGGTAAATCCTACTATCTTGGAGAGCTCTCCCATGAAGCCTCCATGTGAGGCCTGCAAGCCTGAAAGGGAAACCCTCTCCTCCATTCTTGGAGAGGAAATGGTAAGCGAAATAGTCTACCAGCTTTTTAACCCCTCCGCTCGCAAGGACAGGGAGAAGCAGGGTGAAGCCTCCCTCATAGAGAAGCTCATCAACCAGTTCCTCGAGGAGTTAAGGGAAGACCAGTTCAGCGACTTCTTCGACAGTAAACTCTTGAGGTGGGCTGGAACTCCAAGCGGGAAATGGTTTAAAGACTATTTGAGGCATAAGAAGGCGAAGCAGAAAGCTTGGGAAAAGCTTCTCGAAATGGTTAAGAAGGGTGAGGTTGACCCCTCCCAGCTTCCCGTAGAGGAGCTCCTCCACCATTTCCTAGGCCAAATCCTCGAGGAATTAGGGAAGGAAGGCATGATAGACTTAAAATTCCAGAGGGACTGGCTCTACGGGAACGTGCTAATCGCCTACCCCGAATTCACGGAGAAAAGCGAAAAAATAATTGCTAGAAAGGTTTTGGAGGAGGTTTTCCTAAACCTTAAAGGGTTTAGGGAGCAGCCTGGATGCCATGAAACTGAGGAGGTGGGCTGGGGTGTTAGGCAGTCCTACATGCTCTGGGACTTCGATGAGCAGCAGCACTCCTACGACCTCCTCGACGTTCAGGAAACCCTCGTGAAAACGGCTTTAAGGGACCCCGTCCACATGAGGATAGCCAATGAAGACTTGAAGGCGAGAATACCCTACCATGAAACCTCCTCTAGCAACGTAATCCTCATTGATGCCTCCTACTCCATGAGAGGCGAAAAATTTAGGGGAGGAATCATGGCAGCCCTAGCCTTCAGAGAACTCCTCGAAAGGGAGTATAAGCAGGATAGGCTTCACGTGGTAGCCTACAACCAGAAGCCTAGGCTCCTCTCAAAGGGTGAAATCGTCAAGCTCAAACCCTACGGCTACACGGATATAGGGCAGGCCTTAGACTTCGCCGTAGAACTACTCTCCAGGGAGGAGGGGAACAAGAATATTTTCCTTATAACGGATGGGGAGCCCACGGCCACCAACAGGCGTGGCCAAACCCCTGAGGAAAGCGCTTTGAAGGCTGCCTATAAGGCTGGGAAGGCCAATATCCTGCTCAACATTATCATGCTGGATAGGAGGCCTGAACTCCGCCTCATCTGCGAGCACATGGCGAGGCTGAATGGGAGGGCAACCGTCACCTACATAAACAACCCGCTAAACCTGAAGGAATTCGTGATAAAGTTCTTCTTTGATAGGGGTTTGAGGACGGCCATTTATAGGGCTGGCTAAGCCACAAGCCTAACCGTTATCTCCCTCCCCTGGCTTAGGGCTTCCGAAAGCCTCCTACCAGGAGGACTTCTAACCGAAA
>QMYD01000082.1 GCA_003662485.1 Candidatus Hecatellales archaeon
CAAGAAACCAGTCCCTGTCCCAATCTAATTATCCCTATTTAAATACTTGCGTTGGAAGAGCCTCCAGGACTACGGGTTCATCGTTCCAAAAACTATAATCTACGGCTATGACCAGCTGGCGGGGAGGCATACCCCCACCAACGCCACATCCCCATTCCCCGCCCATCCTATAAGAGGACCGTGGAAAAATTCCAACAATTCTCACTTTTCCTCTTTTTCATCATCAATTATAGGGATGGAGGATGTTAAGGTTCCTTTTCTTGATTTATTAGAGTGTAGTGTATTGAATTTTTTGGTTTATACTTTTAAGCCGGCAAAATAGCCTTCATGTATAGCTTCATAAAGTGTTCTTGGATTTACGCAATCCCCCACGGCATAAACCGTTAACCCTTTCTCCCGCAGAGATGAAACTATTCGCTTTTCAGGTTTGAAGCCGCGCGCCAGAATAATAGTCTCCCCATTTATCTCCACACGGTTTTCGTACATGTCTTTGGCGATTAAACCTTGGTCGGTTATCTCTTCAACAACTAGGCCTGCATAGATTTTAACATCGTACTTGTTAAGCCTTCTTTTCAAAACCTCTAAAGCTAACGGTTCTATATCTGCTCCGATCTCCTCCATAGGGCGTCGGGAGACTATCTTCACCTTTTTCCCCTGCTCTGCCAGGAAGAGGGCTGTTTCTAAGCCGACGAGGCCTCCTCCTACGACTATAATGTCTTGCCCAGTCTCCTTACCGTTTAACGCATCTAAGGCGGTGATAACATTGGATCGGTTAACTCCCTTAATGTTAGGGATTAAAGGTGTAGCTCCTGTAGCAACTATCACGATTTCACATCCTGACCTTTCTATGAGTTCAGCCGTTGCTTCCTTCCTAACAATTTTCACATTTAATTTCTTTAGTTGGATCTTCATGTGCTCAAGGAGTAAGCGGAGGTCTTTCTTGAACTCGGGAATCGAGGCCTCCAAGAGTAAGCCACCCAATTCCCTCTTCTCATAGAGGGTGACTTCATGTCCTCTCAGCGCCGCGACCCTGGCTGCCTCCATCCCAGCAGGGCCCCCTCCAACCACGCAGATTTTCTTACGTCTTGATGCGGGTTCAAGATAGCCTTCGAATTTTTCCCCTACAGCAGGGTTAACCGTGCAGGTAACCGACCTATTAAGGTTGGTTCTTCTGAAACACTCATTGCACCTTATACATACTCTTATATCTTCACTTCTGCCTTCAAACGCCTTCTTTGCGAAATATGGGTCTGCTACTAAGGGTCGTCCTAAAGAGATGAAGTCAGCCTTTCCCTCTGCCAGTATGCTTTCAGCAAGTTCTGGCGTGGTAATGGACCCTGAGGCTACGACAGGAATTTCTACAGTCTTCTTAATTGCCTCGGCTAGATGAACGTTGAAGCCTGTTGGGAGATACATGGGTTGGATGCAGGTTTCTAAAGTCTCATAGGCACCTGCAGAGACATGAATGTAGTCTACCCCAGCTGACTCCAATCTCCGGGAGAAAATCCTCGACTCTTCAACGGTTATACCGTTCTCCATATACTCGTCAGCCGATATTCTTATGCCCACAGGGAAGCTGGAGCCAACTTTTTCTCTGATGGAAGCTAAAACTTCAAGGGGGAACCTCATCCTATCCTCTAAGCTCCCCCCATAACAGTCATTCCGCCGATTGGTGCGAGGCGAAAGGAATTGAGAAATCAGGTAGCCGTGGGCACCATGTATCTCCACCAGTTCAAAGCCAGCCTTCTTCGCCCTATTAGCCGCCTCGCCAAAGGCTTCAACTATCTCTTGGATTTCCTCTACACTCAGCTCCTTAGGAATTTGACCTTTCATTCCCTTTAATGCAGTTAGGGAAGTACGGGGAACCCTAGATGGTGCTACTACTGGTCCTGCCACAGATTTCGCTCTGCCTGCATGAGCGATTTGAATTCCGACCCGAGCCCCCAAGTTTTTTATTGTTTCCGCAAGTCTAGAGAGGCCTGGAATACAGTGGTCATCGTAGATCCCAAGCTGGCACGCTATAGATTGGCTTGCCTTGTCGTCCACATAGGCAAATTCGACTATGATTAAACCAGTTCCACCTTTAGCCCTTTCACTATAATAGTTTATCATCCTTTCAGTCACTTCACCATCCCGCGTTGCGAAGCGAGTGCAGAATGGCGCTTGAATAATTCTGTTCTTTACTTCGAGTTCCCCTATCATACCTGGCTTAAACAAGTTTTCAAAATTTGGTTAGACTCTTCATCTCGACCCCCATCCGCATATGGAAAAATGCGGCTAAAAAGTTTACCTTGAGTGTTTAGAATTCTGACTCCAGAGCGTCGTGGTGGGGAGCAGGCGAAGGTAGACATCTTGTGCGGAGGGCTTTACCAAGCTTCGGGTGGAGGGACAGCGTGACATGCTTGAGTTCTCCAGTTTCACACTATGGAATAAAAAGTTTAGGAGGGTTTTTGTTTAGAAAGCTTCTTTGCTATAATCAGCTGGTGGTGGGTAGGATAGTTTCTCAGCTGGAATCCTAGCCACAACGTCTAGTTTACCTTTTACAACTTGCTCGATGAAGAGTGATGGGAATGCTTGATGGTCTTGAGCTCTGATGGTTTTACTTCCTTGAGGGAATTCGAATCCTTCCTTGACTGACATACCTTCTATCGTTTTAATTAATTCTGGATTATCGTTTACGCTTTTCCAGCCTGATTCCTCTATGGCCTTTTTTAAGATAAATAGGGTTTCCCACACAGCCCAAGTATATTGTAGGGCTGAAAAAATTGTCGGCTTTTCGATGTCTCTGCCTTCCTCATCCACCCCTATAGCTTTTCTAAAAGCCCTAGTATATGGTGTATCAAATCCCTTTAATCTCCTCGGGAACGAGGAAACGATGTAGGTGCCTTCAGCGGGATCACCAAGCTTCTCCGTGTCTATTCCAGTAAACCCATAGTGAGCAATTGCCTTTTTAATATCTGGGCGAATAGCGTAAAGGTCTTTAAGTAGGGATATAAGGTCAGTTCCGAAGAAGGCAATGAGAGCGGCCTCAGCCTCCTTAGGTATTCCCGCAAGGTAGGGCATGAAATCTTTGGTGCCTAGTGGACACCTTATGGATTTAATGACTGTTCCTCCCTTCTCGGCGCAGTAGTTTTTAAATTCTTTTTCACAAGACCAACCCCAGGCATAGTCAACAACTAACGTTACCCACTTCTTAGCCACTCGCTCTATGCACCATTCGGCTATAGCCTTCATTTCCTGCCTAACGTTACTGCAGAGACGGAAAACGTAACGGTTACCTTTTTCAGCCGTTACTTCTAATGCTCCCACTACAGGCCAATGAAGAACCTTGTATTCCTTAGCCATAGAGTTGCAAGCTATGGCTATCCCAGAATGGTTTGAACCCCATATGAAGTCTACATCGTAATACTCAATTAGCTTCCTCATCTTAGTGATACCAACATCAACCTTGGTTTCAGTATCTTCAACTACAATTTCTACTGGTCTTCCAGCTATTCCACCTTCAGCGTTGACTTTATTCACAGCAGCTTTCAACGTTTTCTTATGGGTGTAGCCATATGTGGCTAGTCCTCCAGTTAGATCCGCCAGAAGTCCTATCTTTATAGGTTTCCCTGCAGGAGGAGAAGTTGGTGGGGATGCTGTTATAGTTACGGTTGTAGCTGGCATGGTTTTTGTGATAGTTACTGTCTTTGCTGCACCAGAACCAATAAACCACCCTCCAACTCCAGCGACAACACCGGCAACAATAGCTGTAACAGCAACTTTAAGCACATTCCTTCGAGAAGGTTCAGCCAAGAAATACTCCTCCCAAAAAAAGTTTTAAAAAGAAATATATAAAACTAACCCTGATGTTGCATCAAATTCAAACATTACATTTTTCATGATATTTTCGCTACATCCAGTTAATAGTTTGTCGAATCGAATCCTCTTCCCTGAAGTCCCACTTTTTCTCCTAAGGCTAATGCTACGCTCAACAGTTCTTCCTAACCATAGGAATCCCTTAGCCTCATAGCCACCCTAAACCACCCATCAAACCACTATTCCTCAAAGAACCTAGTTAGGGCGCTAGATTTTTCTTGCAATCCCAGTCAGGGTGCATAGAGCCAGCACAGTCCTCCTCTAATTCTCCCTAAATTTAATGAACAGTAAACTTTGAATTTGCTGAGGGATGCTTGATAGGTCCCTACGATATCGATAGTTTTTAGTTTCTTAAATCTTGGAGTATTGTTTTTGGAGGTAATGATGGTTTGAGGGTGGTTAGGAGGGCTGCATGCTTTTTCTGCCATAATAATTGTGGGCTTTTAGTTGAGGTGGAGGATGGTAGGGTTGTAGGTGTTAGGGGTGACCCTGATCATCCCACCAGTAGGGGCTACCTTTGTGAAAGAGCGAGATTCGCTGCGGGGTGGCTTTACCATCCGGACCAGCTTAGGCATCCCCTGAAAAGGGTGGGTGAAAGGGGTGAGGGGAAATGGAAAACCATTCCTTGGAGTCAAGCCCTAGACGAAATTGCTGAGAGGTTGAAGACTCTTGTAAGGGAATATGGGCCTGAATGTTTGGCCTTCGCTGAGGGAACCTATCGCTCCGACGCTTACTGGGCTAGGGCTAGATTCGCAAACCTCCTTGGGAACCCCCAAAACGTGGTTGGGCCAAGCACCATATGCTTCGTGAACGCTTACGCTATAGACTTGGCCATTTTTGGGAGGCCTCTCTTCTCAAGGGCTGACCTCAAACGCTCTAGGTGCATCGTTGTTTGGGGTTCTAACCCCTCGGAGTCTGAGTCTTCCGGAGGCCTCCAGTGGAGGCGAATTCTCCAAGCCTTAAGGAGTAAGCCTAAACCCAAAATCATCGTGGTTGACCCTAGGTTTACGGAGGCTGCTAGGCGTGCAGACCTCTGGCTTCAGATTAGGCCTGGAACGGATGCAGCGTTAGCGCTAGCCTGGATAAACGTGATAATCGAGGAGGAACTCTACGACAAAGACTTCGTAGAGAAGTGGTGCTACGGCTTTAACAGGCTGGCTGAGAGGGTTAAGGAGTACCCGCCTGAGAGGGTGGAGGAAATAACTTGGATACCAGCGGAGAAGATTAGGGAGGCGGCAAGAGTCTACGCTGAGAATAGGCCTGCAGCCTTCACCTTCGGGGTTAGCCCAGACCAGCTTGGCCCAAACTCAACGAGGGTTAGGCAGTGCCAGGCCATCCTCACAGCCATTACAGGGAATGTGGA
>QMYD01000083.1 GCA_003662485.1 Candidatus Hecatellales archaeon
CCCAATAAGGATGCTTGAGAAAGCCTGAAAACTGGCTTCTGCTATTTTAGCGGAACATACATGGAGCTTCTGCTCGCTCCGATTCCAGGGGCTCCATGCACCACCCGCTTGCAGGTTATGGAGAATTCGCCTAGGAGATGGCCTATCATTTCAGGGGTTATCTTCACGGGGACAAACTCCTTCCCATTATGGACGGCAAGGGTGACCCCAACCATTTCAGGCAGGATAACCGCATCCCTACAATGCGTTCTAATAATGGTTTTATCCGCTAGGCCAGCCCTCTTAACCTCCCTAATCTTCTCTAGGAGCTTCCTATGCTCGGGAGGTAAACCCTTCAGAAGCTTCCTCCTAGCCTTTGATGGAAGCAGCTTGACAAACTCATCCATGGGCATCTTCTCCAGCTCTGAGAATGGTACACCCCGGTAGGTGAACTCCTTAGGCATGGAGGGGGTCACCAAACGGCTAAAGGCTCTACCCCATTTAAGCTTTACCCTTTTACTTCCTCGTTCTCTTAGACCTTCCACTCTGCCTTGCCGCTATTAGGCCTACCTTCCTCCCTGGTGGGGCATGCCTTGAAATGGTTCCAGGCTTCCCGAGGTGTCTGTGGCGGCCTCCCCCGTGAGGGTGCACCGCTGCAATCATGGCGACTCCACGGGTTATAGGCCACTTCCTCCCCTTAGCCCTCATCAAATAGTATTTTTCTCCAGCTTTCATGAATGGTTTCTCCGTCCTGCCGAAGCCTGCCACCACGCCTATGGTGGCTAAGGCCTCCCCGTTCACCGTGGTGGTTTTCCCGGAGGAAAGCCTTAAAACTACTCCTCCAGGAGTTTTCGCCACCACCGTTGCATAGGAGCCAGAGGACCTAGCAAACTTCCCCCCATCGCCAGGATTCTTCTCCACATTACAGATGATGGAGCCCTCTGGAAGCTTTGAAACCTGCACGATGTTTCCAAGCTTCGGAGAGGCTTCCGGGCCTATTTCAATGGACTGGCCGACGTGGAGGCCCTCCACCGCCACCGTGTAGAAGGCTAGTCCGCCTTCACATTCTATGAGGGCGAGGGGTGCACCCCTACCAGGGTCATGGACGAGAGCTCGAACCACGCCTTTAACCTTGCCCTTTAAAACTTCGGGGGGCGGATACTTAGCCGGGCTCACCCTCTTATGGGTTGGAGCCCTAAAGGTTGGGGTTCCACGCCCCCTCCTCTGAACCCTTATTCGCTTCCCCATTTCTTCCACCCTTATAGTATTCCAAGCCTTATAGCTATGTCTGAAGCCTTATAGCCTGGCTTAAGCTTTATTACAGCCTTCTTCTCCCCCTTGGGTGTTATGGCTACGTTTACCTTCTCCACCTTGACCTTGTAGATTTCCTCGAAAGCCCTTTCAATGTCATGCTTGGTAGCCCTCCTATCCACAATGAAAACTAGCTTGTTCTCCTTCTCAATGACGCTAACGGTTTTCTCCGTTATTAGGGGGTGCTTTAATATTTGGTGGGGGCTAAGCCTCACCATGCCTAAACCTCTCCTCCAAAACTTTTATGGCAGGCTCCGTCCAGATGGTTAGCCTTCCAAGGTGGGTTCCAGGAGCCAGCAGCTCAGCGTTAAGCCTTGAAGCTGGACATACGTCGACGCCTGGAAGGTTTCTTGCAGCCTTCATGAGGGGGCTTGACTCTGAGCCCACCACGATTAGGGGGCCCTTCTTCCGCTTAAGCCTCCTACCCCTCCTCCTACCCTTCCCAGCCCTAACCTTCACGCCCTCCTCAACTCTTTCTAGTTCTTCCCGGAGGCCTAGCTCCTCCAAGGCTTTCCTCAGCCTTCTCGTGGTTGAAATCTCCTCAAACTCTTCTCCTACAACTAGGGGTAGAGCTTCAAGGTTTTCAATCCTGTGACCCCTTGAGGCTACCAGCTCCTTTATGGCTGTGGCTGCTATGGCTGAGCGGATGGCAAGCCTACGCTCCTTCTTGTTCAACCGCTTCACAATCTTCTTTTCAGGGGTTGGGGGGTGGGCAAGCCTGCCTCCAACCGTTCCGGGAGCGAAGGCTCCCTGCATAGCCCTAGGCGTCCCATGAGCCCTAACCCTTGGAATTCTAGCTATCCCCAAGCCCACGCCGAAAGACCAGGCTGTGGTACGCTTTCCAGCCATGGGGTCCCGGCCCTTAGGCTGGAAGCTCTTGGACTGGATGGAGAGAACAGCCCTTTTAACTAGGTCAGGCCTTATAGGGGTTAGGAAAACCTCTGGAAGCTTCATCCTATATTTCACGGAGCCGTCGAGACTATAGACAGGTACCTCCATCCCCATCAAACCTTAATGTATGTTATCTCGGGCTTTACAGGCTCCCCACGGCTTCGAACAGAATGCCTAAACCTCACAAGCCTTTTAACCGGTCCGGGAATGCTCCCCCTCAGAAGGATGTAGGGTCCTCTGACCACGCCATACTTGTGGAAGCCCCCTTTAGGCGTGATTTCCTCCCCCTTAAACCCTATTTTCACAATTTGCTTTCCATACTCTGTTCTCCGGTGGAAGCCTAGCTGGCCTGCTCTTGGAACTGTCCACATTACGGTGGGTGGATGCCAGGGGCCGAGGCAGCCAACCTCCCTAACGGTTTTCCTCGCCTTATGCTCCTTCCTCCTAATCCCGTAGCGTTTAACCACTCCTGCGAAGCCCTTCCCCTTTGAAACAGCCACCACATCTACGTATTCACCTTCACTGAAAACCTCGTTTACATTAATTTCGCTACCCAGGATCTTCTTGGCGTAGTCCCATTTCTCCCTTACCCCCGAGCCTCCAAGGGCTATTTCCATTAGCTCAGGAGTTTTCTTTCCAAGCCCGGACTTTCTGGGATTGGTGCATGCCAAGACCCTAACGTCGCAGGCCCTTGTTAGAAGCTTCTCAGCCTCCTCAAGCCTCTCCTTAAACTTGTAGTTTTTCGGGAGGGTTAGAATCCTCTCCAACTCCTTGGGGAGCTTCTCCGCCCAAACCTCGCTTAGACTTCTTAACCCCTTACTCGTTTCCTCGTAAAGCCTGATGGCGCAGATGGTTAGAGGTGGGGTTTCAACCACGGTTATAGGGATGAAAACCTCCTTCCCATAGTTAGGTGAATTCTTATCCGTTTCAACTATGAAGGCATGGGTCATCCCAGCCTTATAACCCGCAAAACCTAAAAGTTTGGGCTGGGAGATTTGAGGCCAGAATTTTATGGTTGGAACTAGGCTTTTAGCCCTAGCCCTAGGCCTAAACGCTAGGGAGCCTCTCCGGGGAGCATGCTTCTTCCTATGCCCCAACCCTACAAACACCCAAACCTTTCTCTCAAGAAAGGAGAAAAATTGTTATATAAGGTTTCCCGAATTCAGGAGTTCTGATGCTCGTAAAGATTGGAGAGTTAAGCTTTGAGGAGCATGGGCTGATTCTTTGCTATCCCAGGCCCTCCCCCAGCGAGTTTGAGGGTAGGCTAGGGGAGCTTCAAAGGCTGGGGGTTGAAGCCTTAGAGTTTACGGGGGGTAAAAGCCTTGGAAAACTCCAGGTTTTGGGGAAGGGTAACTCTGCTCTGGTCTTAGTGGCTTGGGCTGGAGGTCGAAGATTCGCCTTAAAGGTTAGAAGGGTGGACTCGGGTAAGCCTGACGTAAGCCATGAGGCTGAGCTTACGAGGGCTGCAAACGGGGTGGGTGTAGGTCCAAGACTTCACGCCTCCACTGAGAACATGCTTCTAATGGAGTTGGTTGAAGGCTTAAACCTTCCAGCTTGGCTTGGCCTGCCAGATGGCAGACCTCCAGACGGGAAAACCGTCCGAAGCTTCCTCCTCAAGGTTTTGCAGCAGTGCAGGAGGCTTGACCTAGCTGGAATAGACCATGGGGAGCTGAGCAGGGCTTCTAAGCATGTGATGGTTAAAAGTGGAGGTGAACCCTGCATTCTGGATTTTGAAAAAGCAAGCCTAAAGCGGAGGCCTTCCAATGTTACCTCCCTCAGCCAGTACCTCCTCCTCCGAGGGAGCCCCATAACCCTTAGGATTGCAGAGGCCTTAGGAGGCCTCCCAGACAAGGAAAAAATCCTTGAAAGGCTTAGAGGCTATAAGGCTGAACCCACCAGCGAAAACTTCGGTAAAATTTTAAACCTTTTAGGATTAAACTAATTTTACTGGAAGCCTTTTGGAGTTGGTAGGTTGCCTGAGGAGTTCTTCCACGTTAGGTTTTCAAGTCTTGAGGATATGGTTAGGCTGGTTGCGCTTTCGCCAACCCCCTTCCTCCAGCATGCTGAGGTGGGAGGTAAACACGTATACTTCTTCCATTCCACCTCGCTCCTAGGCAGGCCAGTCATATACTATACGGTGACGAGTGAAAAACTTGAGAAGAAATACGTCGTATACAACAAGTTTAGGGATACCATAAGCTTTAGTGAGAAACTTGAAGCCAACGGCCAATCCATATACATACCCATCCTCGAAGTTGAAAGCACCAACCTCCTACGTTTCCTACTAACCTAAAACTTATCTTCCCCCCACCTCCTATACAGCTTGTGTTCCAAGCCAAGGCAGTCAAGAATTTTTCCTACAACATAGTCGACTAGGTCTTCTATGGTTTTCGGCTTGTGATAGTAGGCTGGGGAGGCTGGAAGAATTACCACGCCCATCCTAGCCAGCTTCAACATGTTTTCCAGGTGGATGCTGCTTAGGGGGGTTTCCCTTGGAACTAGAATTAGCCTCCTACCCTCCTTTAAGGCTACATCCGCAGCTCTCAAGAGCAGGTTTTCACTGTAGCCGTAGGCTATTCCAGCCAGCGTTTTCATACTGCAGGGTGCAACCACCATACCCATGGTGGAAAAACTCCCGCTGGCGATTGGCGCTGAAAGGTCGTCAACCTCATACCATTGGGAGGCCAGCTTCCTAACCTCCCAAATCTCCAGCCCCACCTCGCTTTCCAAAATCTTTTCCGCAGCCCTCGTAACCACCAAATGCGTTTCCACGTTGAGGTTGCGTAAAACCTCAAGAAGCCTTAAACCGTAAACGCATCCTGAAGCCCCACTAATCCCAACAATCAAACGTTGCACACCCATAAAGCGCCCTCCTTCACGCATAAGAATTCTAAACTCGCCCGGAAAAAAATTAGGCTGAGCGATGCCTAACTAACTTTGAGGTAGCAGAGGGAATAAGGTTTCGAAGCAGTTAAATACGGTAATCAGTCATCCTTCTACTTCACGGAAACCTTGCAAATTCCAGCCATACC
>QMYD01000084.1 GCA_003662485.1 Candidatus Hecatellales archaeon
GCCTGACACCTACAGCGTGAACTACGCCCACGAGAAATATGGCGTTGAATATGTTGCTGGATACTGCTTCGACCAGTGGGTTATTGACTGGATGAGCATGCGTGGAGGATGGCAAGCCCCATATTATGGCAGGCAAGACAACATTTACGTGCCAAACCCCAAGAGGGGAGGCGTCGTAGTTATTCCCCATGTCACCTGGGACTGGGTGGCAAGATTTGTGAAAGACCACCACTACAACAGCCACTTGGAAAATGCTAAAAGGGTTTTAGGAAGCTGGGAGAAAGCCGTTGAGTACTGTGAAGCTTTAATTGACCGAACACTTGAAGGCCTCCAACCCTTCGGATATGCGAGAACAGAATTTGAATTTGACCAGCTCTACAAGGAGGGAGGCCTACCCTACGCTAAAAAGTACTATGAAAGGCTGATCAAACGAACAGACGTAGTCCATATGACGAATAGCGAGTTCGTCGAGTGGTTCAAAAAACACTACCCTAAAACTCCTATCTATACTATCACTTATGTCAGCCCCATAGAAAACCTGAAAATCGAATGGTATTACTCACCTGAGTATCGCATCGCCAGAATGAACGGGAAAATTGTAAGCTACATTAAATATCAAGAACAGAAAGCTGATAAATATCTAAACCAGACCGCCAAAATAGACAGAACCAACTACAACTGGAACCCCTCCAACCACATAGACACCAGCCTAGCCTTCAAAATACACTGTCTAGGAGGAGGAAAATGGAATCCCAAATCCTACTGTAAAGGGATACCATACTCCGGAAAACTAAAGAATTTCCCCCAATACTACAAAAACAAATACTCTAGCGAGCAACTAGCCGCTCTTCCCCCTCCAGGTATGCAGTTAACGAAAATCCTACTACCAGAAAGAAGATAAAAAAGATAACTATTATTTGCAGACAATAAAGGCCAAAACCCAGCTATTAACTAAAAGTATCCACACCGAAAATGAAAATGAAAGCTAAAATCAGGTGCACATCAAACTAACCATCATCCCTTAACCCAATATTTTGTTTTTCCTGCTAGGCTAAGGCTTACCTTCATGCTGTTTCCCTCTGGAGTTTCAATAAAAACTTTCTTACAGAGACTATTACTCCCAATGCTATGAGGGTTGAGGCTGAGATTAGGTAGCATGTTAGGATGGCTTTAAACTTCTCATTATACACCTTTATGGTTCCTGTTTTTTGGAGGTGGAAGGCGTTGGTTAGCCCCATGTTGGCTTGGGAGTGGGTGCTGTCCGCCCTCCACCACTCCTCATAGGGTGAGGTGAAAACTAGGATTCCTCCAGCCGGAATTTCAACCTCATATTCAACAGGAGATTTCTCCACGTATCTCGGTGTAAGTGTTTCCCCACCCTTTTCCTCAGCTTTAAGGCCTTCAACCCCAGCCTTGAGGTAGGCTGCCTCCATGAGGTTTCTGCTTCGACTTTCGGCTAGGATTTCCTCCCAGCCATTGAAGGGGCGTACCCGGTCTACCACGTAGAACTTTGAGGTTTCATACTTGTTCTCGAAGAGGGCTAGGGTTGAACCTTCGAAGACAAGTTTAAGGTCCTCCTGCCTGTAGAGGAAGCTATAGCTTCGGTAGTCTACCTCCTTCGCCAAAACAACATATTTAATGTTTAGCGGAGCCACAAGCTCCCCGAAATTCCTAATCTCATCCCTATGCTTTAGCAGGAAGTGAATATACTGTTGAATGGGCTTCCTAGACTCCGTTTCAATGCCCGGCACCTCAATATTTTCTCCCTGGATTATCTCCTTATCGAAGAAGGCGTGGGCTGGATTGCTCAGCCTCCTACCAGACCAGGAAAAGGTCATGTAGGCATGCCAGGGGAAAAATAAAACCTTGAAGTCTCCAGGCTGCCTGTTAAGGAAATCGTTAACCTGATACCATTCAGCCGGATAATCCACAACCCTCAGCTCGCCGTTAAATCCTCCAAGCATGTTCAGCGAGTAGGCGAAGGGAGTGCAGAGGGCTAGGGCAACCAGCAGCATGGAAGCCTTCTTAAGACTTCCCTTACCACCCTTCCCAGCGTGAATATCTGAAACGCCAAGCCCCCCAAGGTAGGCGTAAGCCAGAACGATTAGAGCGACAAACTTCTGCGTATCCCTAAAGCCCTTCAAGAAAACAGTGGATTCAAAGAGCCATTCAAAGAAGCTTGAAAGCGCAGGGTTTGAAGCTCCAGCCCCCGCCCCCAGAAACAGCGAAACCACGGCTACAGCGGCCAAAGCCTTAACGTAGCCTCCAATCCTCCTATCGCTCAGCCTGGAGAGGAAGCCGTAGACGGCTAGGAGGAGGATGAAAACGTAAAGTAGATACCAGCCCGGCAGAATACTCGAAATATACCTGTACCCAGCCCTCCAAAAGCCATGCATGGAGGCTATACTAAAAAAGATGTTAGGGCCTGAACCCCAAGTTTTAGCCGCGAAAACCTGAATGTCCCTATAGCTAATCGCGGTTAGAACGCTTTTATCGATGAAGAGTAGGGCGGGCAGAATCCAGTAAACGTTTAGGAGGAGGAAAAGGCAGAGGGCTAAGGCTGCCAGGCCTAGGAGCCTCCTAAGACTCCCCCTCCACCTGAATAGGGCTGCGAGGAGGAAGGCGAAGAAGACGAGGAGGTTTAGGAGGAGCACGTGACTGCTGAAGGTTGCCACAAGGGTTAGGAGGAGCGCTACCCTTACCGCTCCCCGCAGCCCCCGCTCCTCGAATAGGCTAATCATGGATTTAACAGCGAAAGGAGTGACTGCGTAGGCTAGGAGTAGCAGCCAGTGGCCGGCCATAAACCTCACATAGACGAAGGGGTTTAACATGTAGAGGAGGCCTGCGAAGAGCTTCCCCGGAAGCCTCCCAGCCGGGCATAGGTGGAAGGCTGAAATCCCGGAGAGGAAGAGGATGAGGAAGAGGATTACCTTTTGGAGGATCCAGACGGGTAGGAGGAAGCTTCCCCCCTTAAGGGCGAGGAATAGGGGAATCAACCCGCCATAGACAGGGGTCTCCCCCAAGCCGTAAACCAGGTCCCTAACCTTAACACTCGGCGAGAAAACCATGTCCAAGGTTAAAACGTAGCCTGGCAGCAGTAAATCCCAGAGAACGAGTAGGGCTACCGCTGAATACGTTAACGCTGCTAGGAGGAAGTTCCTCCCTCCAGTTGGGGGAAGCCCACGCAACAGGAAAACCATCCTACATCATCATTGATAAAATAATATGTTTCTGGCAGCGAATTTTAGCTTTCCTGGCTTATCAAACGTTAAGTTCCTCTCAGCCTTGATTTCCCTGAAAAGCTTTTAACAGCCTATTTATGCAAAAATTTTATATATGGATGGGAGCAGATAGTTTAAAAGTAGTTATTCGTTTAAGAGGCAACTGCTATGAAGCTGTTTCAGTTTAAAAAGCCTTTAAATGGCTTTCTAAACCTAATCAAGCGGAATAAGGCGCTATCAACCCTGATAGTAACCCTGTTAATAGTTGCCCTCCTCCTCTCACCGATGTCCGCTGTCGCCATAACCGTGAGCATCGAAGACCTAGCCTATAAGAAGATCATCAAAGGCGAGGAGTACAGCTTCTACGTGGGCATGGTGATTGAGAGCGGGGAAAGGGTTCCCGTCGAAAGGGTGAAACTGTCCTTCACAGGGCCGACAGCCTTCGGCCCCTACGAATTCCCAGCAAGTGGAGGGGAATTCCCCTACCTTAAACTTGAAGCCTACGCAAGCATCATAGAAGGTGAAACTTATCCCTTCGGCTCCTGGTATGGTTACGGACCCTTCTACGGTTATGGGTATGGTTACGGACCCTGGGGTTGGGGTTACGGCTACTATCCCGAAGCCTACGGATACGGCTACTACGGCTACCAAAAACTCCTGTGGAAGGCAACCCTCTACACCTCAGAGCTCGATGTTGGAGAGTATAGGGCTACCGCCGAGGTGAAGTCTAACGGAGTTTGGTGGGGTGGAGACCCCACGGGAACACCCTTCTACATTGTAGACTACACTGTAAGCGTTAGCCCCTCCAGCCTAAGCATTGTTCAAGGCGGAAGCGGAAGCACCACGGTGACCGTAACCTCGCTGGGAGTCTTCTCAAGCCCTGTTGACCTAAGCATAAGCGGGCTTCCCACAGGGGTTTCAGCCTCCTTCTCACCGCCGAGCGTAACGCCTCCAGAGGGAGGCTATGAAACATCAACCCTAACCCTAAGCGTTCTGAGCACAGCCCCCACTGGAAGCTACCTCCTAACCATAACAGGAAGTTGCGTGGGAGCCAGCGGGGAAACCATCACTAGGACGGCCAGCCTAACCCTCACGATAACCCCAGCCGTTCCACCGCCTCCACCACCTCCACCGCCACCCATTGGGAGGCCTCCAGTACCAACAGCAGAGCAGATAGTTTCCAACCCTGTGGACTCGGCTTCAGCTCTCCAAACCCTAGTTGCGGCTGGAATGGTTGAGGAGGCTGCTGAAGCCCTTATGGCTGCAGCCGAAATAAACCTGATGGCTGCTGCAACCTGCTTAGCCAACATGGGCTCCATGTACGCTGCCCAAATCCTAAACCTACTCCCAACCGACCTCGCAGCAAGACTGCTTGAAGCCATCGTAACAGGCCTCCTATCACCTTGGAAGGCAGCCGACATCATGAGGTACATGGACATAACTGCAGCAGCTAAAGTAATGAAGGCGCTGATGTCCCTAAACCTCACAGCCTCCATAGCCATAGCCGAAAACCTACCCATCTCCTTCCTAGCCAGACTCCTAGCCGAAATCGCAAGGATTCCAAACACGCCGGAGAAGGCCGCCCTACTCCTCGAGTCCATAAGTCTTGACAAGGCCGTCCAGGCCGTTGTATACATGGTGAGGCTAGGCTTCCTCAAGGAGGCAGGTCAAATCCTAGCCTACCTCTCCGATGCGAGGCTGGCTGCCATATGGGCAGGCCTGCCAGCCGCCTACAGGGAGAAGCTCCTACCATACCTAACACCCGAAACCTTGATGAGGCTTAAAGTACTCTTCAGGGTGGTAACCTTCAACCTGGTTATCATCCCAGCCAGGGTTACGAAAACAGTCTCCTACGCTGAAACAGGCGTAGACGTAGCCCTCACAGCCTCCAAGGACACCGCCGGAATGGTTAAAACAGCCCAGTACGTGATGAACCCA
>QMYD01000085.1 GCA_003662485.1 Candidatus Hecatellales archaeon
ATAGTATTCTTCTTTTGGAAGCTCCTCCACGGTTAGTACTTCCATTAGGCCATCCCTCCCAGGAGCCATTCAACCTCGCCTTCAATCCTCTCTCCACTCGCAGCCCTAAGCGTCTTCTTGGCTACGGCTTCGATTTCGCTTGGGGTTACATCTTTCCCTCCCATGCCAGCTATGAAGCCGAGGATTCTAGGGCCGTTGAGGCCGTAGAGGGCTGAGCGAAGCTCATGGTAGACAGCGCCTCCAAAACCTCCAACCGAATAATTTCTTTCGAGAACCCCTACAGCCTTAACTTTTCCCAAGAGTTCTCTCAGCTCGGAGGCTGGGAAGGGTCTGAAGCTTCTAAGCTTAACCAGGCCGAGGTGGAAGCCTTCCCTCCTAAGCTTTTCCACCACCAGCCTCGTGGTGCTAGCCAGGTTTCCCATGGTTAAAATTACGGCTTCAGCATCCTCGCAGTGGTAGGCTTGAAGGAGGCCTCCATGCCTCCTCCCAAACCTTTCAGCGAATTCTTCCTCAGCCTCCATGATCACTTTTTTAGCTGCCTCCATGGCTTCGTCATGCTTCTTCTTGTAGCCCATCCAGTGGGCTGGTGGTGCAAAGGTGGTAAGGATGAGTGGGTCTTCAACGTCAAGCTTGTAGGCTGGCCTGTAGGGTGGAAGATACTCTTCTACTTCCTCCTCATCCGGGATTACCACCTCCTCATAGCAGTGTGAGGTTACAAAGCCCTCGAAGCAGACCATTATGGGGATTAAAACCCTTTCATCCTCTGCGATCCTGTAGGCTTGGATGATGGTGTCAAGGATTTCCTGGCCGCTGCCGCAGTAGACCTGCATCCAGCCTGTATCCCTCTGGGCTATGCTGTCGTCGTGGCCTGTGAGGATGGTCCAGGGAGGCCCCATACTCCTGTTAACCACAGCCATTACTATGGGAAGCCTACTCCCCGCAGCGTAGAAAAGGCCCTCCTGCATGTAGGATAAACCCTGCGAGGAGGTGGCCGTAAAGGTTCTAACCCCGGTTGAAGCAGCAGCCACCGTGGCCATCATAGCACTATGCTCGCCCTCAATCGTCAAATACTTGGATTTCATTTCACCCCTAGCGATAAACTCAGCAATATACTCCACGATGGGGGTTTGAGGCGTAATAGGGTAGGCGCAAACCACATCGGGCTTGCAGAGCTTAACCCCGTAGGCTGCAGCTGCATTCCCATCTATAAACCTACTAACGGGCAGGGTTTTCAGCCTCCAAAACCATGGTTATAGCTCCAACTGGACACTCGTTTGCGCAAATGCCGCAGCCCTTACACCTAGCATAGTCAACTTCCACCCTGCCATCTTCAACCTTGATTACGCCTTCGGGGCAGTAGAGCCAGCACAGCCTGCAGCCTATGCATTTAGCCTGATCCACTTCTGGCCTGCCATGAAGATGCCAAGGGGTTTCGGCAAACTTGGAAATCCCAGCCTTAATCAGGGGTGTTATGGGAAGCTCCCTGTAGGACTTATACTCAGCCTTAAGCCTGTCACCCATTTTCCCCAATAAACTTCACCTCCTGGTAGGCTCTGAAGGCTGCCTCCACGTTTTTACCCGCAATCTTTGAAGGTAAAAACTCTCTTATCGCCTTCTCTAAGGCTTCGAAGCTTAGGAGCTTGCTGGCAGCTGCGAAGGCCCCGCACATGGCCGTGTTAACTATGGGGACGCCTAAAACCTGGTGGGCTATGGCTGAGGCGTTCACGAAGGCCAGCTTCTTTACTCCTAGGGAGGCTGCCTGCTCCCTTGATGAAGCATTCACCAGGAAGAAGGTTTCCTCCCGGACGCCCACCCTAACGGAGGGATGGTTTAGGAGGCCTGGGTCGAAGATGAGCACGTAGTCTGGGTTGTAGATGAAGGAGCGGTCAAGGATTTCCTCCTCACTTATCCTTACGAAGGCCATGATGGGTGCCCCCCTCCTCTCCACGGTGAAGGATGGAAAGGCTAGGGCGTGCTTCCCCTCCCTGACGGCTGCAAGTCCGAGAATGCGGGCGGCAGTTACTCCTCCCCGCCCACCCCTACAGTGAATCCTAATTTCAGTCATCTTCAACCGCCTGGAAGCCTGGTTAGGGCTTCATGAATCCTATCCATCGCCTCCTCCAGCTTCTCATAGGAGGCTGCATACGATATGCGGATGTAGCCTTCACCATCCCTGCCGAAAGCCCTCCCGGGGACGGTGGCAACCCTAGCCTCCCTGAGGAGGTAGCCTGAAAACTCCTCTGAAGTCATCCCCGTAGCCTTAATATTAGGGAAAATGTAGAAGGCTCCCTTAGGCTTCAAAACGGAAAGCTTGGGCATCTCGCTCAGCCTCCTGTAAACCAGCTCCCTCCTCCTCGCATACTCCCTCCTCATCTTCTCCACAGAGTCTTGGGGGCCCTTTAAGGCTTCTACTGCAGCCTTCTGGCTGAAGGAGGAGGCGCAGACAGCCGTGTACATTTGAAGCTTAACCATTTCCCTTATTATTGGCTGGGGGGCTGCCACGTAGCCTAAACGCCAGCCCGTCATGGCGTAGGTCTTAGAGAAGGCATTCACGGTTATGGTTCGCTCCTTCATCCCCTCAAGGGAGGCTATGCTGAAGTGCGGTTCCTCATAGACGATTTTCTCGTAGACTTCATCTGAAATCACGATTAGGTCATGCTCCACAGCGAAGCCTGCTATCTCCTCAAGGTTTCTTCTGGTTAGAATGGAGCCGGTGGGATTGTTTGGTGTGCTAATGACGATGGCCTTCGTCCTATCGCTCACATGCCTCTCCAGTTCTTCCACATTAACCTTGAAGTTCTCCTCCTCCTTGGTCTCCACCTCCACGGGAACTCCTCCAGCGAAGAGAGCTGCCGCACTATAGGAGACGAAGGTTGGACTTGGAATTAGGAGTTCTTCACCCTCGTTTAGGATGGCGAAGATGGCCATGGTTAGGGCTTGGGTAGCTCCACTCGTAACCATGATTTCACTTTCGGGGTCGACGTCGATACCGTTTTCCCTTCGAAGCTTCTCCGCTATGGCCTCCCTAAGCTCGGGTATGCCCACGTTGGCCGTGTAGTGGGTGAAGTCCTCGTCTAAAGCTCTCTTAGCAGCCTCCTTAATGTTTTCAGGCGTGTTAAAGTCTGGTTCACCTATTCCAAGGTTTATTACATCCCCCATCTTAGAGGCAAGCTCGAAAAGCCTCCTAATCCCGGAAACCTCAACCATACCAGTCTTCCTTGAAAGCTTAAAAACCACAGGGGACACCTCCAAACCTAATCATAAAGCCTTCCTCCTTCAAATAGTCTCTCTAAAAATTATCCTTTAGCTCCTCATGGAAAAATAAAGGCATCTAAACCCTTCAAAATCAAGTAACCCTCCCTTTTCAAGCTCTAAAACTTTTCACCCCAGCCGAACTCTTCACCTTATAGTTAAATAGTTAAGATGATATACCGAAGGAGTAAAAATATTAAGGATACCCCTTCCGCCTATGAACCCAATCCTCACGGAATAATGCAGAACACTTTTTGGTGCGGGGGGTGGGATTTGAACCCACGAAGCCCTTCGGCACAGGATTTCTTCTCTAGCCCACTTCATTTCAGGATCTTAAGTCCTGCCCCTTTGTCCTGGCTCGGGAACCCCCGCACCCGTTGCCTTTTAGGAAGGCCCCGACCCTTGCGATGAATTATATGCCGAAGATTATTAGGGTTGCGGTGGAATTGGAGAGACTGGGGAGATCTGAGGAGACTGTTAAGACCTATGTTAAGCAGCTGATTAGAATCGCTGGTGCAGGATATGACTTGGACAGTCAGAATGCCGTCTTGGATTACATTAGGCAGTCGCATTTAAGCGATTGGAGGAAGAGGACTGTTTGCTGGTGCTGGAAGGCTTATGCCAGAGTTAATAATTGACCAGTTGAAAATTAGGAGACCGAAATTCCCAGCGAGGAGCTAATAGACGCAATAATCGTTAATGCACGTGGAAAATATGCAGTATTATTCAGGCTTCTCAAGGAAACTGGCATCAGGATTGGGGAATGCTTAAGACTTAGGGTTGGAGATGTTCATTCTCCAGCTGGTCTCTTTAAGCTTTTGAGTGGATATCCTTTCCAGCCTGAAGGATTTCAGCTAATTTCAAAAGGTATTCTTGGTAGGCTTTTCTCCCCTTGCTGGTGAGCTTGTAGAGGGTTTGAGGTTTTCTCCCCACAAACTTTTTCTCAACCTTTAGGTAGCCTGCCTCTTCGAGGGTGTAAAGGTGGGTGGCAAGGTTTCCCTCACTAGTTTTAAGCAGCCTCCTCAGGGTGTTGAAGTCTGCCTTGTTCACGTGGAAAAGAATGGTGGCGATGGCTAGCCTAGCCTTCTCGTGGAGAAGCTTGTCGAGTTCGGTTACAGCCTTTGCAAGTCTTTCAGCTTCAGCCAATCTCTACACCTGCCTCACTGGACCTCTTAAATTCAGAGTAGTCTCTGAGGCCTACTAGAAGGTATCCGAGGCCAAAGGTTAGGGCGAAAGCTGCATAGGCGAATATGAAGCCTACGTGGGCTACCAGGATGGCTGAAACCAGCATGGCTAAACCTATCCACCTAAAAGCTTTAGACTCGGAGATTACGCCTTGAACCATGCAGCCTATCCCATCAATGATAAGCCAGCCTGTCAGGATTAGGCCTGAAACAGCTTGGGGTGGAAGCTGACTGAAAACAGCCTGCGAAACGCTTGGACTCCAAAACACAATCATGTAGGCTAAGCCTCCACCCAAAGCTGTAGCCGCCCAGGCTGCTCCAATCTTCCTACCCAGCCAGCCTCCCCCAACATAGCCCAGCTGGCCCCTAATCTTACGTGCAAGGAAAACGGTGGCTACCATGGCGGCAATTAGCAGAGCAACTAGGGAAGCAACTCCATAATACCATGGAAGCGATAAAAGTTCAACAGCCTGGAATATGAGTAGGCCTACTAGGATTGCAGCACCCCATGCAGCATGAATGAGGCCGCGAGCCCTGCGCTCCCTCCGAATAATTCCCCCCAACTTTTCCAGCAACTCCAACCTTTCCTCAATTTCCCGTGCTTCCATCATACCACCTCTGTAACAAAAATACCTTTTTTGCTTAAAAAACTTTTCCATAAAAAGTTGTTTCTTTTGAAAAGAAAACTTATGG
>QMYD01000086.1 GCA_003662485.1 Candidatus Hecatellales archaeon
AAGCCTAAGACCTCCCCCACCTAGGAAGGAGGAGAATCTGTCAAAGAGAATTATTATTGCAGCAGCCTCCTCAGGGCTTATGTTGATAAAACGGTAAACGGACTTTTTCTTTACGATTTTAAGCTTCAAGGCAAGAGATGAAAGAAAAAATAAGGCTAAAAGCATTACTTAACACTTCAAACCGCTTCACTGTTAACAAATTTTTTTACTTTTTTATCCCGAAGGCGGACAAAAATTTATATACTGAAGCTTGATTTCCTCTTTAATGGAAAAATTCAAATATTTCTGAGCAAGTGTTAGAAATGCGGATTAAGTATAGGGATTCGATAGTGAGAGAGGTTGGGGAAAGGTTTGTAAAGGCATTCCTTGACGTTGTGGTGGGGCTTTCTTTAACGGGAGAAAAACCCGTATCTGGCTACAGCATCATCGAGCATATTTACGAGGTGTTTAACGTTCTCATTGCACCCAGCGTCCTATACCCAACCCTACACTCAATGCTGAGAAGAGGTCTAATCACAAAGCAGATGACCAGCAATCGAACAGGCGTCTACATGCTTACTCCGAAAGGGGAGGCCTGGCTTAAGGAAATGGTTGAAGCCCTATCAAACATAAGATACAGCATAGCACTCCTAACCGGGGACTGGGAAAAAACATTAAAGTTTACATCGATTTTTTCAGTGCTTGTCCCCCATAACATTGAAGAGGAAACAAGGGTTAGACATCCAATGCTAACAGCCTCAAAAAGCTGAGAGAATAGTCCTCAACTAAGCTTTGGAGCAAAATAAGTAGTCCTAATTCTATGGTGTGAGTCTGTCTCTATCTCTTGGGAATAGGATGCATTCCCGAATGTTCTCCCTACCCGTTAGGGCCATTACAAGCCTGTTTAGGCCTAGACCCCAGCCTGCATGCGGGGGCATCCCATAATCGAAAACCCTTAGGTGATGCTTAAAGCTTTCAGGACTTAAACCCTGACTTTTAAGCCTCTCCACGAGCAAGCCTTTCTCGTGGATTCTAGTACCCCCGGAGGCTAATTCAAGCATGCCATACATGAGGTCGAAGGCCTCGCAGAGTTTCGGGTTTCCATCTTTAGGCTTAATGTAGAAGGGCTTCGACTCCGTGGGCCAGTCGAGAATGAAGTAGTAGGTTTCAGGGTGGAGGCTTCCAAGCATTCTCAGGCCGGGTGTTGGTATATCTTCTCCCCAAGGGATTTTCAGCCCCCTTTCGGCTAGGAGTTCCAAAACCTCATCGTAGGTGTAGCGTTTGAAAGGTGTTGGAGGAATCTTCAAGTTCACTTTTAAGGTTTCAAGCTCGCTGGCGCACTTAGCCTTTACGTAGGCAACCACGTAGACGATTAGCCGTTCCAGGAGGTCTACCACATCCTCAACGGTTGCGAAGGCCATTTCAATATCGATGGAGGTAAACTCGGCAACATGCCTAACCGTCCTAGACTCCTCGGCTCTGAAGTAGGGGGCTACTTCATAAACCTTTTCGAAGACGGAGGTTAACTGCTCCTTGTAGAGTTGGGGGCTCTGAGCTAGGAAGGCCTCCCTGTCAAAGTATACTATGGGGAAAAGGGCTGCCCCACCCTCCGTGGCTGTAGCAATAATCTTGGGGGTTTGAACCTCGAGGAAGCCCTCACCTTCGAGGAAGTCCCTAACCGCCCTGAGCACGTGATGGTTAATCTTGAAGATAGCTAGCCCCTCAGGCCTCCTTAAATCCAGAATTCTAGCGTTAAGCCTAACATCGAGGTCTGCGGGAATCCGGCCTGTGGGGTCTAGGTCTAAGGGGTGCTCCGCCACCCCTAAAATCTTTATTTCGCTTGGAATAATCTCAACCCCCCGATGGGCTTTCTCGTAGGCTCTAACCCTACCCCTAACCCCTATCACGCACTGCTTCCTCAATCTTTCAACCTTCTCAAGGAGTTGGGGTTCAGCCTCCTTCACGGGGATGGTAAGCTGAATGATTCCCTCCCTATCCGCAAGCAGGATGAACTTTATTCCTCCAAGGTCTCGGATGGTGTGAACCCAGCCGAAAACCGTTACATTTTCACCATCCATTTCAGGGGTGATCTCCGTGGTATAATGGGTTTTACGCCACCCCTCCAGCTTGTCTAAGCCCTCCAAAACCTTGAGCCCTCCAATATTAGCCTCAAAAAAGGGCTTATAGGGTTTTCCATACCCCCCGGTAGGAGGAAGCTAGGGGGACACCCAAACCCCTGGAGGCTTAAGCCCTAGCAGGCCTGAAGGAAGCCTCCTCAAACTCAACCCTAAGGTTGATGTTCATCAGGTTCTTAGCCAAATCCTTCACGGTGCTAATGCTTAGGGGGAGCTTTCTCGCATCCCGGCTTGAGAGGACAACCTTCGTCTCAGTAGAGCCGTCTGGAAGCCAGAGGGTGTTTACGGTTAGGATGGAGGCAGGTGCGAAGAGCTCCTCTAACAGCCTGCGCTTATCCGCATTGTAGGCGAGGATTCGCACCCTCCTCTTCCCAGTGCGCTCCGAAATCTCCTTTAAAAGCTTTCCTCCATGGCTTAGAATTCTGGGCACATCCTTCTTGTCGACGAGGATGACAAGTGTATCTCCGCTCTCCACAGCCTTGTAAAAGTAGGCGTTCTGGAGGGCTGAATATTTGGATTCAAGGCTTAAAAGCACCTTGGCCACCTTCAGGTCGAGTTGGGTGACCTCCCCACGCCTAACCTTCTCCTCGCATTTAGGACATAAGATACCGCTTTTCAAGTCTACCGTGCAAATCTTCGTGTGCATAGACTCCCCAGTCCTCCAAGGTTTTTGCAGGGAATTTTTCATAATAGTTAGCCCATGGGCACATATAGAGATTTTGGTGCCCTAAAACTCAAGAGTCTCCAAGTCTTTAACTATTAGGATTTCACCGCTAAACTCCCTTCCAGCCTGCCTTACAAACTCTCTCTCGAAACCCCTGTTGAAGGGTAGGATATGGAAGAGAACAAGCTTTTCCACGCCTGCGGCCTCGGCTATTTTCCCCGCCTCCCTAGCCGTTGAATGGTTGGTTAGGGCTGCCAGCTCCTTTTGCTCCTCTAGGAAGACGGCGTCGTGGATGAGGAGGTTGCATCCCTTGGCGAGGGCTGCCAGAGGCTCAAAGTAGGCTGTATCCCCACTATAGCATAGGCTTTTACCTCCCCTCTCAACCCTGTAGGCGAGGTTAACGGGCTTATGAATGGTTTTCAGGGTTTTCACCTCCCCAAGGTCTTCACCCCCGGAGAGGTTTCTAAACGTAATCTTAAGCATGGTGTATTCTGGAGGCGTGTTCATGGCTTCGAGCAGGCTTAGGGTCAGCTTATCCGTCCCCTCAGGGCCGAGGATTTCGAAGGGCTCCCCCCTACCCTCAACGGCCATAGCCCAGAGGAGGCCTACCAGGTCTCCCACATGGTCGGCGTGGTGGTGGGTTATGAGAAGCCTCTTCAATGCTCCCACGGAAACGCCTGCAGCCCTCAAATTCTTGAGGGAGCCAAAGCCGCAATCTAGGAGGAGCACTCCATCAACAAGGATGCTGGGGCAGCTTCTATCAGCTGTAACAACGTATCCGCCTGAGCCGAGGAAGGTTACCTTCAACCTTTTAGCCTCCAAAGGATGACACTAGGATGGTTTATCCGGGAAATAAAAAAGTGGGGGAGGGTTTTTCAGCCCGTAAAAACCCGCGATTTCACTTGGCTAGGGTTATCTCGATGGTGCTGACGTTGGTTGGAACGCCGCCCTCCTCAGAGCCCAGCTGCTCCGTGCCAATCTTAATATCCTTGATTTTGATGTCCTGGATGAATCTTCTGCGCACTATTTCAGCTACGTCGACGGCTCGGCTTATTGCCCTACCCCTAGCCTTAATACACACCTCGTTTTCTCCGCTCTGCAGCAGGGTTAGAGCGGCCAGCACATAGTTCATTACGGGCTTTTTGCCTATCAAGATGGCATTTACCTTGGACATCTCCAATGCACCGGTTGCCTTTAATGACCTCTCGAAGTTTACTCTTCTTATAGCAATATATAGACATAAATATGTTGCGGTTGGCAAAGAATTAGGTTTAAATACAAGTTTGCTTTTTACTTTCATCCTGTGATGCTTTATGAGTAAGCTTGAACCTCTAGTTTTAGGTAAAGCTTTAAAGATATTACGTATGCTCTTTGAGAGGGCTACCTTTGCATTTTCCTATGTTGTTAACATCGACCAGGTTACGCTTGCCAAAGAGCTTAAAATTACAAGACAGGCCTTAAACATTCACTTAAGGAAGCTTAAGGCTTTAGGCCTAATAAGGACGGGTAGAGGCTTCATAGAGATAACGTCTAAGGGGATTAAGGCCCTAGGCTTCTCAGAGAACATAGCCATAGTTTTCGTTAAGATTTCACCCTCTAAGAGGCCTAAAGTGTACCAGACGGTTTCGAAGCTTCCAGTCTGGCAGGCTTACAGGGTGGCTGGAGAAATGGACTTAGCCCTCCTCATCGAAGCCGACAAACTCGATGAGGTTCTAAAGGAGATTTCAACCATTGAGGGGGTGGAGCAAACCCTCTCCTACATCACCATCGAACCCCTAAGGATTTCACGCCCACCCTCCTAAGAAGGAAAAATTTAAGAAGCCTGGGAACTTTTACCCCTCCAACCCTTACAGGTGCCTGTTGATGCCCGTAACCGACTACTTCAAGCGTACACTCGCCCAGAAGCATAAGCTCTACGTTAAAATATGCAGGGTTTGCGGAGTTAGAAATGCCCCCACAGCTGAGAAATGCAGGAAATGCCACAGCAGAAACCTACGCTGGAAGAAGCGTGAGCTAGGGGCCAAAAAGTAGCCGTAAACCCTAAAATCTTGGAAGACTACCCTCTACTGTGGAGGGCCGGTGGTCTAGCAGGCTATGACGCTGCCCTCACACGGCAGAGGTCGCCGGTTCAAATCCGGCCCGGCCCACCACTAAGCTCCCCTTCGATTTTTCAAACCAAGTAAAGAGGGCTTCGAATGGTTAAGGCTAGAGAAAACCTTGTGGGCTGCTGTGGGATTTACTGTGGAGCCTGTTTTGCCTATCGTAGAAGCCTATCCGACGA
>QMYD01000087.1 GCA_003662485.1 Candidatus Hecatellales archaeon
GGATGAAGCCCTCGGCTTGAAGCCCTGCGGAGAGGCAGTTTCAGCCTCAACCCTCAAAGACGCCGAGGTTCAGCCCTCACCGAAATTCGTGGCGAACAAGGTTAAAGGCTTCACCGTTTACGCTCCAGACGAGTCCAAGCGGGTTGAAATCTGGTCTGAGCAGCTGGGCTTCGGGGAGGGCTACATCCTAGAGAAGCCCATCTTCTTGAGGGAGTTGGCCTCTAGGGCTGCTAGGGCTGGGGCGCAAATATGGATGCACGCCGAGGTTTTAAGGGTTGAACGTAAACCAGGTGGAGGCTTCAAGCTGGCTGTGAAAAGGCTTGGCGAAGAGGTCATGGTAGAAGCTGAAATCGTTTTGGGCTGTGATGGTGTGAGGTCGAGGGTGGCTGAAGCCTTCTTCGAGCGGAGGGGATACGAGATTATCCCCTGCATCCAGTATAAGCTGGTGGGGTGCAGGCTCAGCTAACCCAATATGCCAGCCGCCTACGTTGGGAGGAATGTAGCGCCGAAAGGCTACGTCTGGGTTTTCCCGAAAAGCGAAGAGGAGGCTAACGTTGGAGTAGGAGTGAGGGGTGCTCCAGCCAAACCCTACCTAGACAGGTTCATTGAAAGGCATGGTGAAATGTTTAGGGGGGCCCAGGTGGTGGAGGTTAAGGCTGCACCCGTCCCCATAGGCGGGCAGGTAAGCCGCATCCACGGGGAGGGCGTAATGCTCTGCGGGGATGCAGCTGGACAGGTTATCCCGCTTACCGGGGGTGGAATCCACAGCTCCATCGTAGCTGGGAAGATTGCTGGAGAACTCGCTGGGAAGGCTATAGCTGAGGGGAGGAGGAGCTTCCCAGAATACCCCAAACGCTATGCACCTTGGAGCGAGCGGATCTACCGAAGCCTCACAGCGCTAAGGCTTATAGAGAACTTGGAGGATGGAGACTTAAACATGCTGGCTGAGGTGCTGGATGGAAGGGACATCGTAGACCTAGCCAACGGCTTCGACCTGGCGAGGGTTGGAGCTAAACTTTCAAAGCATCCAGCCTTCGCTGAAAGGCTTGGCAAAGCCCTACTCAAAGCCTTGGAGGTTAAGGCTTGAAGCCCGGGAGGGTTGAGGCCTACCTTCACCAGAGGCTTGAAGAGGAGGGAGCCCTCCACTTCACGCTCCTAGACCCTGAAAAGGCTTCACCTGAAAAGACTGCAGAGGCAGCTTCAGCTGCTGAGAGGGCTGGAAGCTCAGCCATTCTGCTTGGAGGCTCAACCATAGCCTCCCAGCTTGAGGTTGAAGCCTCAGCCAAAGCCATAAAAGCAAAGACAAGCATACCCTTGATCCTCTTCCCCGGAAACGTCACCGGGATTACGGGGCACGCCGACGCCATTTTCTTCATGAGCCTCCTCAACTCCGAGAATCCCTATTTTCTAACTGGAGTTCAGGCTCTGGCAGCTCCCACCATTAAGAGGGTTGGCCTTGAAGCCATCCCACTGGGATACCTCATCCTTGGAGGTGGAGGTGCAGCAGGATACGTTGGATATGCGAGACCCATCCCCTACGGTCAGCCCACCCTCGCAGCAGCCTACGCCCTCGCAGGCCAATACCTCGGAATGAGGCTCATATACTTGGAGGCTGGCTCAGGCGCTGAGCAGCCCATTCCACCTGAAACCGTTAAAACCGTTAGGAGCGTTCTAGATGTGCCCCTAATCGTTGGGGGAGGAATCAGAACAGGGAAAACCGCTGAAAGCCTAGTGGAGGCTGGAGCAGACATCATCGTTACTGGAACAGTTTTGGAGGAGGCTGAAAGCTTAGAGGGAAAGGTTGGGGAGCTTGTGGAGGCTACTCGAAGAGGAGCTCAAAGGCGGAGGAGGCATTAGTTGGCCTCACCCAGCATCCATTCAATGGAGCTTCCAAGAAGGGTTGTCGTAGGATTCAATATTTTAAATGTGGTGGGTAGGCTATGCCTCGAACTTGGAATTAAAGGTAGAATCCTCGTGGTTTCGGGCCCAAAAACCCATCATGTAGCTGGCGGGGTGGTGGTGGATTCACTGGAGGAAGCTGGACTCGAAGTTTCAAGCCTAAAGGTTGAGGAGGCCTCACGGGAAACCGTGGAGGAAACGGTGAGAGCCTTGAAAGCTGAGGGTGCTACTGCAGCCATAGGTGTTGGGGGAGGAAAAGTTATAGATGTGGCTAAGCTGGCCTCCGCCAGGGCTGGGATTCCCTTCCTAAGCTGTCCAACAGCTGCCTCCCATGATGGAATAGCAAGCCCCCAAGCCTCCATCCAGGATAGTAGGGGTCCCATATCTATTAGGGCTCAAAGCCCCCTAGCCATCATAGCCGACATCGACGTAATCCTGAAGGCTCCCTATAGGCTTATGGCCAGCGGCTGCGGGGACATCATAGCCAAATTCACAGCGGTTCGAGACTGGTGGCTCGCCCACCAGCTCAGAGGAGAATACTACGGCGACTACGCTGCTAACCTTGCCTTGATGAGCGCTAGGCTGGTGGCTAGAAACGCTAGGCTAGTGAGGGAAGGCTCAGAGGAGGGCGCCAGAACTGTGGTTGAAGCCCTCATAAGCTGCGGGGTTGCTATGAGCATTGCTGGAAGCTCAAGGCCGTGCAGCGGCTCCGAGCACCTGTTCAGCCACGCCCTGGAAAGGGTTGCCCCCGGTAAAGCCCTCCACGGCGAACGCTGCGGGGTTGGAACCATCATGATGGGCTACCTCCACAAACTACGCTGGAAGAGGATTAGGGCTGTGCTTAAAATGGTTGGTGCACCTACCACCGCCTCTGAGCTTGGGGTTGAAAGCGAAGAAGTGGTTAATGCGTTAACGGAAGCCCATAGGATTAGGCCTGAACGCTACACCATTCTAGGCGAGAAAGGCTTAACCAGGGATTCCGCCTTAAAACTGGCTAAGGAAACAGGCGTAATTTAGCCCTCCCGGGAACCGAAGCTTTTTTAAACATGTTCAGCCCCAAGTGTAGGCAGTTGTCATGGGTAAACCTACCCTGCAGTTTAGGGGGAAGGCTCAAAGAGTTGAAGGTTAAAAATCCGGTGGGAATCGTTGGCTACGGAGCTTACATCCCAGTTTTCAGGCTTAAGGCCTCAGAAGTGGCGAGGCTTTGGGGGAGAGACGGGGTGGAGGCTAAGGCCTCAGAGATCGCTGTTGCCTCCCTTGATGAGGATGCTGTAACCATGGCTACGGAGGCAGCTAAGTACGCCATAGCCAGTTCAGGCGTGAACCCAGCTGAGATTGGAGCTATCTACGTGGGCTCCGAGTCCAAGCCCTACGCTGTTAAGCCCTGCGGAACCATCGTAGCCGCAGCCATTGGAGCACCTCCTGACATCCTAACTGCAGACATGGAGTTCGCCTGCAAGGCTGGAACTGAAGCCCTTCAGGCTTGTATAGGCCTTGTTTCCTCTGGGATGGTTAAGTATGGGATGGCTATAGGCGTGGATACAGCTCAGGGTCCTCCCTCCGACGACTTGGAGTATGCTGCCTCCTGTGGTGGGGCAGCCTACATTATAGGTCCAGCCTCGGAGGAGGCTATAGCGCTGGTTGAGGCTTCAGCCTCCTATGTTACCGATACTCCAGATTTCTGGAGGAGGGCTGAGCAGTATTATCCCAGGCATGCTGAACGCTTCACGGGTGAGCCCTCCTACTTCAAGCATATCGTTTCCGCCGCCCAAGCCCTCATGGAGGAGCTTGGAACAACCCCAAAGGATTACAGGTATGCAGTCTTCCACCAGCCCAACGTTAAGTTCCCCCTCAAAGTAGGCTTCATGCTCGGCTTTGAGGAGGGCCAGCTTAAGCCAGGCTACCTCGCCCCCTACGTGGGGAACACTTATGCTGGAAACTGCCTCCTGGGGCTTGCAGCCGTCCTGGAGGCAGCTAACCCCGGAGACCGAATTCTCGTTGTCTCCTATGGTTCGGGGGCTGGAAGCGATGCCTTCAGCCTCCTCGTGAAAAGGACGCCTACGAGGGGTAACCCTGCACCCCTCGTCTCCCAACTGCTCAACAGGAAAAAGTATGTTGACTACGCCCTCTACGCCAAGTTTAGAGGGAAAATCAAAATTTAGCCTCCTCCAACCCTAATGTGAACTCCCATTTTTCTAAGAGGCTGTGAGGGCAGCGGAATGCGTAGGGTTGCCATCATAGGGGTGGGATGCACCAGGGTTGGAGAGTTCTGGGATAGGTCGCTTAGGGACCTCATTTCTGAAGCCTCCTGGAAGGCCTTAGACGAGGCTGGGGTTTCAAGGGTTGAAGCCCTCTACGTTGGAAGCGCCCTATCCCAGCTTATTCAGGGCCAAGGAAATCTTGCAGCCCTAGCAGCGGACAGCCTAGGCCTTTACGGGGTCGAAGCCTTCAGCTTGGAGGCCTCCGACGCCTCTGGAGCCCTAGCCCTCCACGAAGCTTATAGGGCGGTAGCCATGGGGGAGGCGGAGTTCGCTTTAGCCCTAGCCGTAGACAAGCCTTCAGATGTCTCCTCCCCTGAGGTTTCAAGAGCCCTCATGGCCTCCGTTGAGCAGGAATACCTAGCCTACACTGGCGTGAATGTTAGGGGTTTAGCCGCCCTCCTCCACACGCTCTACCGTGAACGCTTCGGGGTTAGCCATGAGGAGGTGGCAGCCATGGCTGTTAACAGCCACCTTCACGCCTCCAAAAACCCCTACGCCCACTACAGGAACCCGATAACCATAGAGCAGGTTTTAAAGTCGCCGATTGTAGCAGACCCCATAAGGCTTCTAGAGGTTTCAAGTCCAGGTGATGGAGCCGCCGCTGTCCTCCTATGCCCACTGGAGAAGGCTGAAAACTACACGGATAAGCCCGTGGAGGTTGCGGGTGTAGCCTCAGCCACCGGGGATTTCATTCTAACCCAGGCTTCAGACCTCCTCTCCTTTAGGGCTACGAGGCTTGCAGCTGAGAAAGCGTATAAGAGGGCTGGGATAAGCGCGGGAGATGTGAGCCTAGCTGAAGTTCACGACTCAGCTGATGTGGTA
>QMYD01000088.1 GCA_003662485.1 Candidatus Hecatellales archaeon
CAACAGTTTTTAGGCCAAGCCTTCCAGCGTGAATGGTGGTAGCGAGCACGTGGTTTGAGCCTGCACCCCCAACTGTTAGCACACCTTCAGCTCCCCTCTCAACCGCCTCAGCCAGCAGGAATTCAAGCTTCCGAACCTTGTTTCCCCCGTAATATTCAGAGCTTAAGCCGTCATCCTTCAAGTAGAATTCCCGGATTCCCACGTGGCCTCCAAGCCTTTCAAGCCTCCTAACGGGGGTTGGAAGGCTTCCAAGGGGCCTCCAAGGAATCCTGCCCTCAAGCCCAGGATACTCCTCGAATAAAGGTAAAGTCCCCATCAGCCCTCAAAGATAAGATGAGAGCCAAAAGTTAAGGGTTTTGCCTGCTTAAGACGATTAAAATTTTATTACTCTTCTTATTTCGCTCATGTTGAATCCTGCTTCTAGGAGAGCGTATACGGCTAGGGTGTATTTGGAGCCCATACGCTTGGGTGGTGGATAATTTGTATCCTCTTCTAAGGCTATCCATCCTAAGGTCGAGAAAGGAAAGGAGTTACATCAAGTTTCAGCTAAAAAATTTAAAAACGAACAAAGACTACGTTCGATTGGTGAGCATGAAACCCTCATATTTTATAGTTGCCCTTTCAAATCGGGAGAACTTAGATTTGTGCGAGAAATATGCTCTAGCAGGATTTCCTAACAGTATTAGTGGCCTTTGGGCTTTTGTGGATATAAAGGAAAACGATTTCATTCTTATATGCTGCAAGATTAAAAAATCTGTACAGAGTAATTAGAAAGAAAGCACTGGAAGAAGCGGAAAAATTACCACCATGGAAACCCTTAAAATTCAGGTCGGGTCGTACATATTTTTTCCCGTTTCGACTGGAACTTGAACCTTTAAGAAAGTTTGAGGAGCCATTAATCAGAACAGAGTTCGCATATATAGCTGAGAATCTTCTACTAAGAGGTGGCTATGCTAAAACGCATTTTCAAGCAGATCAGACCACTCTTCAAAGCGCTTCGCAAATCGGGGAACTCTACAAAAATGGTCAGCAAAAACTCTTACTTAAAGAGGAAAAACTCTTCACACCTCTTTTCGTTATTAAAAAAGAAAAGGAGAAACTTAGGCCTCCTTATATCTGGCCCTTTCACGAAACAATTCTTCAAGCACTTTTACGTCATTATTTGAGCGATTCAGCGAAACTTAGGAAATTTTTAAGTGAAATAGGAGTTCATGAACACTCTTCCCCAGATTTTGAGGTTTTAGGGGAGAAGGCCTTGCCTCAAGGGCATGTAGACATCCTAATAAAGGAGGCAGTGCCCATAGGTATAGCTAAAAAGATATTAGTTGAGGTGAAATTAGGCCGGGCAAGACTTAGGGATTTAATACAGTTGAGGAATTACCAGACAGAGTTTGGTGCTGAATAGCTGCATGCCTTATAGCTAAGAATTTTTCCCGTGACCTTATGCTAAAACACGGCGATATTAAGTTGGTTAAATATCATTTAGAGGTAGAAGATGAGAAGCCCCTTAGCTTTGATTATCTACTAAAAAATGTGGTTTTAGAAGTAATCCCTTAAACATTCAGTTCCTCCATCAAATAGATCTTAGCTGCTAGTACTGCTAATGTTTTCTGTTTAGAAAGCCGGTTGAAATCAAAGTTTAGGCAGCCTTCCGCTGATATCACATAATATTTTTCATCTTCAAAAAAATTCAAAAACAAGATAGCACTGGAATGTAGAAAAGAATCTTTAATCATTTTTTGCATCGTTTTTCCTTCCAAGTTTCAAAGCTGACTTCACAGCTATTTTTTGCTGATAGAATACCAAAACGTAGTGGTGTGCAAGAATAAACATAACTGGCCATTCCGCTATCAAATTCCAAGTATAACGAATTTGGCCTTACAAGATTTGCAGTTCTAATTTTTGTATTCTTAGTGAGCTTCTTCCAAGTTTTGAAACTTACATCCAAGTTTAAGCCCCGTCTCAGTTTTTAATGCTTTAAGGACTTAAGGATAGAGAAGATTCTTGTAATGGTAGGCGGGTTTCACAGTAATTGCTTCTATGGTTGCTCGGCCTCCCTTATTGGGGAAGCTCTAAACGGTGTTGCGTTAGGCTTGTAATCCTTGGGAGGAGCGTAGCTGGTTATTTCCCATTTGCCAGCCTTAAGCTCTACCTCAACATCCTCAATAACAACACTCTTATGTTGCTTAACAAAGTCCCAGTATTCTTCCCATGAAACCTCACGCATTGAAATATGGTTGGACATAAGTCCTTTCACTATTTTTACTCGCTTCTCACTTAATAAATATGGCTACTCTATAATGGAGGGTCAAACCGCCGAGAAATCGAAAACCTAACGGAAGTTCAGAAGGGCTTAAATTGGTGCGGGGGGAGGGATTTGAACCCTCGAACCCCTACGGGACAGGATCCTGAATCCTGCGCCTTTGGCCAGGCTTGGCTACCCCCGCTTGGAGGGCTAAAAGAAAGGAAGTAGAGGCTACGGTTAAGGGTTTCTCAGCCTAAGCTGGCTTGAAGGCTATAATGGTTTCCTCTTTTTCTCCATGCTTTTCCCTTAGGGGTTGGAAGCATACCCTGCTGCCTATTTTCACTTCTTCAGGCTTGTTGGGGTCGTAGCCTAGGAGGCGACCCATTACGAGGGCTCCCTCCTCCAGCCTCACTAGGGCGAGGATGTAGGGGGCAGCCTCCTTCAAGAAGACCGGGGGCACATGGATAACGGTGAAGGATTCAATGGTTCCCTCACCCTTCAGGTTTACGGTTTCCATTTCGCCACCGCAGCGGGAGCATAGGGGCCTTGGAGGAATGAAAATGCTTCCGCAATTCTTGCATTTGCCTCCCGTCAGCCTTCCAGCTTCAAGCTCGCTGAAGAAGCGGCTTAGCTGGCCTTCACCCAACCCTTTCACCTCCCGAAAATGAAGACTGCTGCACTAGCTCCGCTCCCACCCACATTATGGATCAGCCCAACCTCAGCCTTGTTTTTAATCTGCCTTCTGCCAGCTGTCCCCCTGAGTTGGCTCCAAACCTCGTTGAGCATGCCTATCCCTGTAGCTCCAACAGGGTGGCCTTTAGCCTTCAACCCACCATCCGTGTTTACGGGGATATCCCCGTCAAGGCTTGTTAGCCCCTGCTCGTAGGCCTTGGGAGCTTCGCCTCTCCCTACCAGGCCTAAGTCCTCTACGGCCAGCCATTCCGCAATAGTGAAGCAGTCGTGAACCTCAGCCATGTCTATGTCCTTGGGTTTGAGGCCTGAGGTTCGGTAGGCTGCCTCCGCAGCGCTTCTGGAGGCTGCTAGTGAGGTTAGGTCTACCCTATCCTGGAGGGCTACATTATCGCTTCCAAGGCCTAAGCCTAGAAGCCTAAGCGGGGTGTCGGTGAACCTTCTCGCAGCCCTACCAGAGGCTAGGATGGCTACGGCAGCTCCATCGCTGATGGGGCAGCAGTCGAAAAGCCTGAGGGGGTAGGCTACAACCCTGTTGAAAGGTGAATTCTTTAGGAAGTCCATTTCGTCCTCGTATTTTACGCCGAGTTTTTTCCCTACTTTCTCAGCTATTTGGCTTATGGATTCCTGGAAGTGGGCTTTGGGGTTAAGGGAGCCATTGTAATGGTTTTTGATGGGAACCCTTTGAAGCTGCTCCCAGGTAGCTCCATACTTGTGGAAGTAGGCTTGGGCGAGGAGGGCGTAGAGGCCTGGAAAGGTTGCTCCAACCCTAGACTCTGAGAGGTCGTCGGAGGCTAGGGCGAGAGCCTCGGTAACCCTCTCCGTTTCAAGGCTTGTCATCTTCTCCACGCCAGCCACTAGGACGACATCGTAGAGGCCGGAGGCTATGGCGGTTATCCCGGTGAAGAGGGCGGCTGAAGAACTGGCGCAGGCTATCTCCGTTCGGAAGGCAGGCTTGGGGGTTAGCCCAAGCCAGGTGGCTGCCAGAGGCCCTATATGGCTCTGATGCTCATAGTATTCAGGCGTGAAATACCCGGTGAAGACGGCTTCAACATCCTTTTGGAGGTCTATCCCCTTATCCACGGATTTAACAGCCTCCTCAACGGCTTCAACCAGCAGCTCCCTACCAGTCTTCCCAGCGTGAAGCTTCCCGCTGAAAACAGTCATGCCAGCCCCAACCACGTAAACACCTTCAGCGAACATGACCACCTTCCACCTGAACCCCAAGCTTTAAGGGGCTGGGGTCTGGCATAGACTAGCCTTCAACCTGATATATTTTTCTTAGCCTTCGTAAGGGTTAAGCCTAAATCTCTTAGAGTTTAGCCTATCCTTGAGGAGGCATGGTCGGCGTTCTAGTCGTCTGCGAGCGGGGCGCTGAAAGAATAGTTCTCGAGGAGTTGAAGGAGATGGGAAGCTTTGAGGAGACAGGTTTCAGGGAAGTTCTTGTAGGCGAGGTTGGGGACTTGGAAGCCTTCTTAGCCGCCCTGGAGGCTAAACCCTTCATTGGGGTTAGCAGGGTTATCCCCTACGAGGAGGCCTTCCACTTCAAACCTGAAAGCCTTCTGGGAATCCTAAAGGAGAGAACAGCCAAATACGCTGAGAGGATTGGGGCTGGGGAAACCTTCTGCGTTCGAATGGAGAGGAGAGGCTTCAAGGGTAAGCTCTCCTCTAAGGAGGTTGAAAGGGAGATAGGAGGCTACCTCTGGAACCTCTTGAAGGAGCAGGGTAAAGAGCCGAAGGTAAACCTCGACGACCCAGACAAGGCGCTCGTAATCCAGACGCTGGGAAACCTATGCCTCCTAAGCCTCATAAGCAAGGAGTTCAGGCAGAAACACCCCCTCATCCGATTCAAATAACCCAGCCTATTTCTGCAAAAACCGCCAACACTTCAATTCCGATTAAAGGGATGG
>QMYD01000089.1 GCA_003662485.1 Candidatus Hecatellales archaeon
CTTTAAGGTTGAAGGTTGAAGCCTGCCTTCGGAGGATGCGGATGAGGGCTCGATGCGCCAGGTACATTACGCCGAGGGCGTGAGCCTTCCTCGTATGCGTGGAATTTGGGTAAACGTGGTGGGTGGCATAGGTTTGGTAGAGCCTGTCAAGCCTCTGGAATTCAGGCGTATCGATAACCTCGTTTTCAAGGAGGGTTACATAGATGTAGCCGTAGATGGGATCTCGGATTTCACGTTTAAACCTGAAGCCTTCAAGGCTTAGGTCTCCTTCAGGGAAAAGCTTTGAATCCACCTTTACCACCCAGGGTTAGGCTTCCTCTGCTTCTAGTACGATAGCCCCCCTGTACCCGCATTCCTCGCAGACGTACTGGGAGGGGGTGAGCCAGCCATCCAAGGGACTATAAGGTTTAAGCTTTGGGCTTCCGCAGCGGGGGCAGAAAAGCTTCCTCCGCTTGAAGCCCTCATGCCTAAGCTTGGATAGAATGCTGATAAGCCTTTTTAAGGCTGGACTCCCTCCAAAGCCTCTAAGAAGGGTTGGGGAGCCCACCATTTTAAAGGTTTATTAAAGCTTAATTTCCATGCCCACGGTTCGCTTTACAAGCTTCATGATGGGGGCTGCCATTTCCGGTAGGGGTCCTTCCCTCCCCGGAATGGTTATGACGGTGGGGGTAAGCCTCTTAGCCGCCTCCTCGATGGCTGGCATAATGTTTCTGGCCACCCCCTCCGTGACGGCTATCACGGAGATTTCCTCGTTTTCCATTAGCCTCCAAAGGGTTTCCTCAGCCTCCCTAGCCGTTTTAACCCCATAGGAATGCCTTAAACCAGCAACCCTGAAGAAGCCTGCTAGGTCCTCCTCTGCGATAATAGCAATCCTACCCAAGCTTAACCCCGCCCTAAAATAGCCTAAACAAAAATTTAAACCCTAGCCCTAAAACTGTTTCAGGATTTCCTCCCTACTCATGAGGGCTCCGCAGTAGTAGCATCTGAGAGCTATGTTTTCTCCTTCTCCCTCAACCTTGAAAATGGGCTTAACGGGCTCCCTACTATTGGTTATGCAGGCTACATTCTGGCATTTAAGCACGTCTATGATGGTGGTGGGAGGCTTCACAGGCTCCTTCCTTGCTACCTCAAAATTCCTTATAATGTTTATGGTGGCCTTTGGGGCGACGAGGGCTATCCTATCCACCTCGCCTGGGCTTAGCTCCCTACCCTCAATCTTCACGATATCCTTCCTACCAAGCTTCCTGCTTGGAACATTCATGAGCACGCTTACGATGTGGCCTTCCCTACCAGTTATGCCGAGGATGCGGAGGACAGCTAGGGCTGTTCCAGCCGTAATATGGTCTATAACCGTTCCATCCCTAATCTTTTCAACTCTTAACTCCCTCTTCTCCGTCAAACCTAACCCACCCTTAAAATTAGGGTTAACCTCCCCACAGAAAAATTTATAATCCGATTTTCTCCCCTAAAACTAACATCTCAAAGGTTAAGTTAGAGGTGGAAGGAATGGTTGAGATAACCGTAGACTTGGATAAGTGTAATGGTTGTGGAACCTGCGTGGACGTCTGCCCCGTATCCGTTTTCGAGCTTAGAGAGGTTGAAGGCTACGAGGGGAAGAAGTCTGTGGTGGTAAACCTAGACGCCTGCATTGTTTGTAGGTCCTGCGAAGTCCAATGCGAGCAGCAAGCCATAACAGTCACAGAGTAAACACTGAAGCCCAGCAGGGCTCCAGTAAAATTCCCTTTATCCCTCCTCTTCCAGAACCTTCCTCTCCTCCCTCAGCTTAACCTCTACAAGCCTATATTCTAGGCTTCCAAGCCCAAGCCTATAGGCTGTTTCCACATGCCTTAGACTGCTTGTCCCGTTGAGTTTGCCTAAAATGTCGGGGGGCTTCACCCCAATTCGCCCCCTAACTCCAGCTTGGTCTATTAGGTCGAGGGAAGCCTTATCTATAGCCACAGGGTCGAGGGAGGCTAGAAAGCCTACGTCTTCGAGGATGGGCGCCCCAGCCGCTGCGCAGTCACAGTATAGGGTTACGTTGTGGATGAAGCTTATGTAGGCTATTTTTGGGAGGGCTTCAGCTACAGCTGTAGCTGCGTGGGCGAGGGCTACCTGAAACCTTTCCTTCCCCCTCCTCTCAAGCTTGTAGGCGTCGGATGGACAGTTGAAGAGGCAAGTTAGGCAGTAGAAGCATTTGGAGGCTAAACGTTTTGGAGGGCCCTCCGGGGTTTCCTCTAAAGCCTGGTATGGGCAAGCCTTAACGCATTCAAGGCATCGGCTGCACTTGGAGGAGTCTAAAACAACTCCGTGGGCTTCATGCTGCTTAGCCTTCGTCCGCTTGGTGGTGCAGCCCATCGCTAGGTTTTTTAGGGCTCCTCCAAAGCCTGAGAGGAGGTGGCCCTTAGCATGGGAAACCACTAAGACCATGTCTGCCTCTAGGAGGGCTGAGGCAACCTCAACCTCCCCTAAACCGCAGCCTTCAATCCTCCTCCTAACAGGAAACCTTTCACCGGTGAAGCCTTTTTCACCATCTGCGATGATGATGGGGGCTCCAACCGTCTGCTGGGTGAAGCCGTTGAAGGCTGCGGTTTCAAGGTAGGCTGAAGCCGTGAATCTCCCGCCAGGATAAATGGTGGTGGTGTCGGTTACGAAGGGTTTCCCCCCAGCCTTCCTAACCAGCTCAACAATCTTCGCTACAAAGGGAGGCCTAACATGAGTTACGTTTCCAAGCTCCCCCATATGCACCTTCACGGCAACCCTATCGCCCGAGCCTATCAGGCTGGCTAGGCCTGCCTCCTCCCACAGCCTCTCAAGACCCTGCAAGAGGTCAAAATGCTTCCTCTCATCGAAAAAGTAGACTTCGGAAGGCTTCACACGCATCCCCCCTTAAACTTTCAGGGTGGGGAAGCCTTTTATCCTTTGATGCTCCACAATATTTTTCGGGTGGTTTTTTGAAGGTTAGGCTTGGCCCAGCAGGAGTGCCCACGGTTTCAACCAAGCGCTCAACGGTTGAGGGCATAAGAACGGTGGCCCAGCTCGGCTTAAACGCTATGGAGGTGGAGTTTGTACGTGGGGTTGCCATGAGCTTGGAGGGTGCCGAAGAAGCTGGCAGGGTTGCAAGCCAACTAGACGTTAGACTTTCCGTCCACGCACCCTACTTCATAAACCTCTGCTCCAAGGATAGGAAGGTGGCTGAAGCCTCTAAGAAGCGTATAGTCGAGTCGGCTTTGAGAGCGGAGAGGATGGGAGCTGTCGAAGTGGTGGTTCACCCAGGCTACTATGGAGGGTTAAGCTCGGAGCAAGCCTATGGGCTGGTGAAGCAGCGGTATGGTGAAATCTTGGATGAGCTGAAGGAGAAGGGGGTGGAGAGGGCTAGGGTAGCCTTTGAAACCACGGGGAAGGTAAGCCAGTTTGGAAGCCTTGAGGAGCTTGTAAGCCTGGCCAGGGAGACGGGATGCCTCCTCTGCGTAGACTTCGCCCACATCTATGCAAGGCAGGCAGGCCGAATAGACTACGCAGAGGTTTTCGACAAGCTTAAACCGCTTAAGCCAAAGCATCTCCACATCCACTTCTCAGGGATTGAGTGGACTCCAGCTAAGAAGGGCCCCGGAGGAAACGAGAAAAACCATGTGGAGATTAAGCATGGAAAGCCTCCCTTTAAACCCCTAGCTGAGGAAATCCTGAAACGAAAAATAGATGTAACCATCATTTCGGAGTCGCCAATCCTAGAGCAGGACAGCCTCGCCATGAAGAAGGTTTTCGAAGAGCTTGGATACCGGTTTTAAAGCCGCAGTCCCGTCTTCCGCTCTATCACGGCCTTTAATCCCTCATCTACCTCATATCCTATGAAGTTCCTCCGCAGTTGGAGGGCTGCCTTCATCGTGGTTCCCGTTCCGAGGAAGGGATCCAAAACCGTATCGCCTATTAGGGAGAACATTCTGATTAGGCGTTGGGGCACCTCCTCGGGGAAGGCTGCAGCCCTACGCTCAACCTCGGTGAGCTCCTGCCTGGCTCCCGGAATCTCCCAGATCTGCGTAAACCAGGAATCCCTTTCAGCCTTACTATAGCGGCTGGCATACCTCCGCCTGTCTCCAGGCTTAAACCTCCTAGGCTCCCCCTTCCTGAAAATTAGAATGTACTCGCAGTCGAGGGTTACGTAGGCGTTGGGGGGTAGGAAGCCAGAGCCGAGGAAGGCTCCCTTCCCCTTATACTTCGGCTTGGTGGTAGGCTTCTTCCAGAGGATGTAGGGCAGCGTGGTGAAGCCTAAGCGTTCACACTCCTCAATAATCCTTGCATGGTTTGGGTAAAGCCTGAAATGGCCTCCAAAGCTTCGAGCTGCATCCCCAATGTTTATGCAGGCTATGCCTCCCGGGGATAGAACCCTGTAAACCTCCCTCCAAACCTCAGCCAAAACCCCATGCATAAGCCCATAAATTTGTAGGGCAAGCTTAAGCTTCTCCCCACCCTCACGCTTTTCCATTTCAGCCCATAGCCTGTCGATTTCCCTGTCAAGGCTTCTGAACTGGCTATCCCAGATTTCGATCATCGGGTAGGGTGGCGAGGTTACGACTAGCTGAACACTTCCATCCTCAACCTCCTCCATCCTCCTTGAATCTTTAAAGAAAACCTTCCAGCGGGTGGGCATAGCCCTAAACCCTTCCAGCCCTGGCTAATGCGGGCACAGGTCGGCTGGGCATCCTCCCGCATATTCGGCTTCAGCGGTTACTGGCTCCTCGAGGATGGCCTTAACCTCTAGGGGTCGGATGGTTAGCACCTGCTCCCTTCTACTCCCATACCGGTATACGGTTATCCC
>QMYD01000090.1 GCA_003662485.1 Candidatus Hecatellales archaeon
GGATCCACCAGAGCCATAATCGTGGCGAAGAGGGCTTCTGAGCTTCCGCCAGTTATGAGGATTTCCCTTTCCGGATTGTATTTTAGCCCTCGGCTGGCTTCAAGCTGCTGGGAGAGGGCTTCCCTTAAGGGTTTTATCCCCCTCTCCTCCGTGTAGTGGGTGAAGCCCTCCCTCATCGCCTTCTCCGCAGCCTCAACAATAGGCTCCGGAGTTTGGAAGTCTGGTTCGCCAATGTTAAGGTAGATTAGGTCTTTAAAGCCTAGCTTCGCAGCATACTCTCTCATTTCCCTGTGGAGGGGACGCCTAATCTGCTCCCCCCTCCGAGCCAAACTCTTCAAGGCTGAACCAACCTATTACCGCTAATCACACGTGAAAATTTTAGCCTTTTCCTTAGCCCTTTTCACGCTGGGAATGGTTTACAGCCGTTAAATAGGGGTTTATATAGTTGTTAAGGGAATCTCCTAGAGGTTTCACGCTTATGGCGCGTAAGAAAACTTTAAAACGGAGATTAAAGCGTAAGCTGGAGGTTTGGAAGGAAATTCTTCCCTCCATTGGGAGGGCTGAACTCTACAGGCTGATTTGTAGGCTTAAACGTCATGCCAGAATTTTCTCGTGTAGGGTTGAGCGGGATGGAAAGGTTACCCTTATCCTCGGCTATACCTCAGCGAGAAAGCGGGTTAACAGTAGGGTGCTTATTTCAAGCTGGATAGGTAAGCGAAGCTACAACTCCTATAGGCTTCCAAACTACCGTGGAAGGGGGGAACTGAAAAGGTTTACGGTGAAGCAGGCTTAAAAAGCATAAATTTTTTAAACCAGTTAGTCTAAAAATATAATGCTGAGGGGAGGGAGATGGCGAAGAAGAAGGCAACAAAGAAAAAGAAGAAAAAGAAGTAGGAGGAATCGTTCCGGAAATCTCTAATTTTGAATATGGATAGGTTTTCTTTCGCCTCCTCTTTTTTCCTCGGGGACGCTACGTTTTTATAGTCGGGGATTGATGATTGTTTGGTGCATGAAATATTGGAGAGAACAACTGTTAAACCCATTGAGGAATTGAAACCCGCCTATGGAACCGTAGTGGTTAAGCGTGGCTTTGCGAGAATGCAGAAGGGCGGAGTGATCATGGACGTAACCAACGTGGAGCAGGCTCAAACAGCTGAGGAGGCTGGAGCCGTAGCAGTAATGGTGCTTGACAAGCTTCCAGCCGACGTTAGGAAGGCGGGTGGAGTAGCCCGAACGTGCGCTGTGAAAATCATCGAGGAGGTAATGGACCACGTAACCATTCCCGTGCTGGCGAAGTGTAGGATAGGCCACTACATGGAGGCTAGGGTTCTTGAAGCCATAGGCGTGGACATGATAGATGAGAGTGAGGTGTTAACCCCAGCCGACGAACACCACCACATCAACAAGCGGGAGTTTAAGGTTCCCTTCGTGAATGGGGCGAGAAACCTTGGTGAAGCCCTACGGAGAATAGCTGAGGGAGCCTCCATGATTCGAACCAAGGGTGAGGCTGGAACGGGAAATGTGGCTGAAGCCGTTAGACACGTGAAGGAGGTAATGGGAAGAATAAGAATGCTGAAAACCATGAACGAAGAGCAGCTTTTAGATGTTGCGAGGGAGCTAAGGGTTCCCTTCGAACTCGTTAAGGAGACAGCCCTGCTTGGAAGGCTTCCAGTGGTGAACTTTGCAGCTGGGGGGATTGCAACCCCCGCCGACGCAGCCCTCATGATGCACCTAGGCTGCGACGGAGTCTTCGTAGGCTCTGGAATCTTTAAGTCTGAGGACCCCCTTGAGAGGGCTAAGGCTATCGTGCTCGCAACAACCTTCTGGGATGACCCTGAAACCGTGGCTGAAGCCTGCAGGATGGTGGCTGAAAAGAAGTCTATGCCAGGCCTAGATATTAAAAGCTTGAAGCCAGAGGAGCTCATGCAGGTTCGGGGGCAGTAAGCCAGACCTTGAAAAGCCTCCCAGAAGTTTTAGTAGGCGTATTAGGCCTTCAGGGAGCCGTATCAGAGCATGTAGACGCCTTAAACAGGGCTTTAAGCGAGCTAGGCCTGAAAGGCAGGGTTTTAACCGTTAAAAACCCAGAGCAGCTTGAAAGGGTTCGAGGCCTCATTATCCCGGGAGGCGAAAGCACCACTATTGGGAGGCTTTCAGCTAGAGGTTTAGCCTCTAAGATAAGGGAGAAAGCCTCTCAGGGTATGCGCATTCTCGGAACCTGTGCAGGCATGATCCTCCTCGCCAAGGAGGTTTATGATGCAAGGATTGGTAGGGTGAACCAGCCAACCCTAAGCCTCATGGACATGGAGGTGGTTAGAAACTTTTTCGGGAGGCAGAGGGAGTCCTTTGAGGTTCCCCTAACCCTCCCAATCCTCGGCCGTGAACTCTTCCCAGGAGTTTTCATTAGGGCTCCCATCGTGGAGAAGGTTTGGGGTGAAGCTGAACCCCTCGCCACCTACAACGGTAAAATCGTAGCTGTCCAGCAGGGGAGACTTCTTGCCACTTCCTTCCATCCAGAACTCACCGAAGACCTCCGCCTCCACAAATACTTCATAAAGCTAATCCTAGACACGCTTTAGCAAACCATTTTTAGGAGTAAAAGGGAATAGTAAAGGGGGGAGGGTGAAGGTCTTTGGTTGTAATCTACGTGTTGGTGGTTACTGAGGTTGGAAAGGAGAACGAGATTGCAGGCTCCCTAAGTAAGATTAAGGGCGTAACTGAGGCTAAAACTGTTTATGGAGAATTTGACGTGGTAGCCCGCATTGAAGCTCAAAACCTAAAAGAGGTTGACGAAATCATCACTTCTCTAAGGAAGATTCCAGGCATCATCCGGACGGTAACGCTTATTTCAGCCTAAACTGGAGAGGCTTTCCTCCACCACCCTTAAAAGCTCCGAGGAATCCCTGTAGGTTTTATCCGGAATGTTTGAGAGCACAGCTTTCATGGAGTACTGTCTCCCAGGTTTAACCTCCACGAGCCTCCATCCCACCTTACTGATCAAGGCCTTCTTGGAAGCTGGAAGCTTAAGGTTTTTCAGGATCTGCCAGGCTGCCTCCACCCCATAGACGCCTGTGAGGGGAGGGAAGCTTCCAGCCTCAAGATAGGTTTTAAAGCGTAACGCATCGTTAAACATGGCGAGGTTATTAAAGAGCACATATACGACGTCCACGTTTTTCACGCTGGTAACCTTCCTTTTAAGGTTTTCCAGCTCGCTGTTGGAATACTCGTAATAGTAGAGTTTCTCACCTAGGCCGTGAAGCCTGAAGTAGGCGAGGCGGCTGGTGTAGGCAGGCTCCCCGAGGAAGGGGTCAACGCAGTGGACCACCCCAACCTTCTCCAAAACCTTCCTCAACGCCTCAAAGTTTTCAGGTTTAAACCATTCCGGACCCCTGGTCTCCCAGACCATGGTAAGCTCAACTTCACTCGCCTTCTCAAAAAACTTTTCAGCCTTCGTCAAGGTTTCCTTTCTAGGTCTTAGGGAGCCTGGGGTCTGGATGAGGAGGATTTCGGCTTCAAGCTCCCTGCAGGCTTCAGCCATGCGTTTGAGGGCTTGGGCGGTCTGCCTGTTCCAGGAAAGCTTGTGCGTGTGGCTTATGTCCTGGTGGGCTTTAACCGTAAATTCGAAGCCTGCAGGAGCTTCACTCCTCCACTTTGAGAGGAGCTTTAAATCCAGATACCTGTAAAAGGTTGCGTTTATCTCAACGAGGTTTAGGGCTTCATAATAGCGGCTTTTGGAAACTGGAAACCCGCAGCAGCCAACCCTAACCTCCAAGCCTTAACCCTCAAACCGTCAAGGCTAAAGCTACTCTTAAATGTAACCCTCCAACTTAAATTTTTGATTGGGGAGGGTTTGTTGACTTCTGTTAAGCCTCCAGTAGCCTTGAAGATTAAGGATCTTGAAAACTTTGCAAGGCTCACCCTCGCCCTAACCGACTCCCCTCCCATTATCTGGTATTTCAAGTATAAGGGTAGGCGTTACCTAGCCACGTTTTCGGTTTACCTTTCTTGGAAGGGGGATATCCCCCTCTTCACCTACGTGAGTTTGAAGGGTAAGCCTGGCCCCTTCCTCGCCTACAAGAGCGATGGGGAAAGGGAGGAATACAAGTTCACCAACAATATTGAGAATCCCCGCTACATTTACGCTCCCATCATTGTGCTGAAGGAAACCTATGACTTTCTCAGGGCTCCAGTGGAGGGGAGGTTTCCTGAGCCCTCTAAGCCTGTTAGGATGGAGGTGGACAGCCTTAACAGCCTCCTACGCCTCCTCTACCTTATCTCCGTTAGGGAGGGCTCCCTCTTCCCCCTCTGGTACTTCAAATCCGGTGGGAAACGCATCCTAGGCGTTTGCATCCCCTTCGAGCACTATTATGAGGCTAGCGCCCTCCCCGTCTTCTTCTACGTGAAGCTTGGGAGGAAGCCTCCAGCCCCCTTCATCCGCTACACCACCAGCACCCTCAAAGGTGAAAGCCTAGAGTTCACATCCAACACCAGCGACACCAAATACTTCTATGCCAAAATCATTGAGGTTGAGAAGATGCCTCTCTTCCCGGATTAAAGGGTAGGGGAAATGGGGAAATTCGCCGAGCGGATGGTAGAAACAGCTGGGAGGAAGAAATCGAGGATTATTCTCGCCTTAGACCTGCCACCTTCAACCCCAAACCTGCTGGGTGAAGGCTTAAAACTTCTAAGCAGGGTTTCCAGAAGCCTCTGCGCCGTTAAGTTTAACAGGCATCTGCTACTACCTCTCGGCCTAATGGAGGGTGTTAGAAGGCTGGTTGAC
>QMYD01000091.1 GCA_003662485.1 Candidatus Hecatellales archaeon
GTAAGGTACTTCCTAAGCATATCCGAAGACAAAATAACCGTTCCAATCCCCAGCCGCCTAAGCCTCGAAGCAGTAAGCCTAGCCAGCGTAGACTTTCCTGAGCCGGGCAGGCCGGTGAACCAGACGGCGAAGCCCTTACCCATAGGTAAACCCTCAGGCGGCTAAGTTAACCTTTAAATTAAAAGTATTATTAAGATTAGAGTGGAAGGGTTAGGACGGACGGAGAATCCTATGTTTTTTCTTAGAAGGCGTAAGCCTGAGCCTCCCAAGGCTGTGGAGGAGAGGGCTGAAGCCTCCTTCGAGATACCTGCCATCCTAAGGTTTGAGCGGACGGTTGGAGGAGAGGAGCTTAAAAGGGCTGAGAGCGAGCTTAGGGTTTTAAGCGTGGAGAGGGAGGCCCTAAGCGAGGTTCTCACCAGAATTTTTGAGGCTGCAGCCTCCGGGAGGATAACCTCAGAGGAAAGGGATAGGCTTGTAGCCAAGTATAAGGAGCAGCTTTCAAGGCTTGACTCCACCATCCAGCATAGCGAGCGAATAATAAGCCTCCATAAGCTAGAGGAGGCTAGAGCCGAACTCATAAAAATGTTCCAAACAAAGTTCCTGGAAATCAATAGCAAGATTGAGGAGTTAAAGAGTAAGCTCGGCCTGGAGGCTAAGGCTGAAATGGAGGTTCCACTCACACCAGCGCCTCCACCGCCAAGGGAGGCTAAGCCTCCGCCAGCCAAGAAGGAGGCAGCCCCACCCCCGGCGAGAAGGAGAAGTCAGGCGGACGAGGAGCTGGAGCAGCTTAAGGAGGACTTGCAGAAGGAGCTTGAGAAGCTGGAGCAGATGGAGTTGGAGGTGTAGTCCTGCTCTGGAAGCCTGGGTTGAGGAGGCTAGGAGGAGAGCGGCTGAAGAAGCCGTTAGGGCTGTGGGGAACGGCGATGTGGTAGGGCTTGGAAGCGGGAGAACAGTCGTCTACGCTGTGGAGCAGCTGGCGAGGAGGGTTAAAACCGAAAACCTTAAGGTTTCATGCATCCCCTCCTCCTACCAAATCCTCCTCGAAGCCTTAAAGGTAGGCCTCCCCACCTCAAGCCTCTATGAGCATCCTGAGCTTGACATTACGCTGGATGGGGCAGACGAAGTGGATGCAGAGTTAAACCTGACTAAGGGTGGTGGGGGAGCCCTAACAAGAGAGAAAATCTTAGCCTCAAACTCTAAGCGCTACCTCGTCATAGTGGATGGGCGGAAGCTCGTGGAGAGGCTTGGCTCAACCAAACCCATCCCCTTAGAGGTTCTACCCTTCGCAGCCCCAGCCCTAAAAAGAAGGCTTGAAAGGGTTTTCGGTAGGGCTGAGCTTAGAGAGGGCTCGGGGAAGCTTGGGCCAGTCCTAACCGACAATGGAAACTTCATCCTAGACGTGTACACGGGCCCCCTAGAAAACCCTTGGGAGGTTGAAGAGCGAATGAGAAAGCTTCCAGGCGTCTTAGAGGTGGGACTCTTCCTTGGAATGGCACATGAAGTTTACGTGGGCTTTAAGGAGGGCGTAAAAAAGCTGAGCCGTGGCTAGAGTGGGGAGGGCAGCCCAAAGCCGAGCAGGGTGAAGGTTAACGTTATAAAGTTTGAGAGTAGGCCTCCAGCCAGCAGCACGGCCATGGTCTTATACCGGCTCATCGCCAGCACGTAGGCTATGAGCGCCCCAGTCCAAACCCCGGAGGAGGGGAGGGGTAGGGCTACGAAAAAGATTAGTCCGGGTATCCCATACTTTCCAATGTAGGGCTTAGCCTTCACCCTAATCCTGCCCACATGCTTTAAGTAGGCTGAAGCCACCTTCACCCTAAACCTTCCACCATGCCTAAGCATCCAAACCATTAGATCATCAATCTTCGGGAAGGCGTAGGGTAGAACTATTGAAAGTAGGATGACGCCGGCGGAGGCTGCAAGCATGGAAAGGATGGGGTTTAGCCCCCTGAAAACCCCCAAAACAAGCGCATACCTACCCTCAAAGCTGGGTAGAAGTGAAAGGAGGAAAACGGTTAGGCAAGCGAGTTCCACCCCCAACCATTCTCCCTTCCTCTCTCCTCTCTACGTGAAGGTAAGCTATTTAAGTTTGGGAATTCCCCTCTTTGAGTGAAGCCCTGTTTTAAGCTGTTGGGGTGGTGGGGGTCAGGGAGCTAACCGTAACCCGTGCAAGCGTGATGGGAAGCCCGAACATAGGGGTTTTCGCTAGAGCTACGGATAGCTTCGCCATTTTCCCAGAGGGCATTCCAGCTAGAAAACTTGAAAGAGTAAGCCGCCTCCTAGAGGTTAAGGTGGTAAGCCTAGACCTCGGCTACTCCAAGCTTATTGGGGTGCTCTCTGCCGCCAACTCTAGGGGCATTATAGTCCCCCACTACCTAACAGAGGAGGAAGAAAAATTCTTAAGGGAGAAGCTTGAAGTGGAGGTGGAAAGGCTTAGGAGCAAGCATACCTCAGCTGGAAACCTGATTCTAGCCAACGATAGGGGGGCCGTGGTCTCCCCCCTGCTTGGCAGGCGTGAACTTCAAACCGTCGAGGACATCCTTGGAGTTGAGGCTGTTTATGGAAGCATTGCCGGGATACCCCTACCCGGCTCCATGGCCGCTGCCACCAATAGGGGTGCCATGCTCCACCCCCAGGCCTCAGACGAGGAGGTAAAGAAGGTGGCTGAGGTTTTAAAGGTCAGGGTGGGGGTGGGAACGGTTAACGGAGGCGTATCCTACGTTTCTAGCGGGATCGTGGGGAATAGTAAAGCTCTGCTAGTGGGCTCCCTAACCACAGGCCCCGAACTCCTAACCATTTCCACCATCTTCGAATAGGAGGAAACCCTGTTGGGTAGGGGGGTGAGGGAGGAAAGGGAGCTCGTTCAAATCCTTGACAGGCTTGGCTTCGCCGTGCTCAGAGCTCCAGCTTCAGGCTCAAAAACCAAGCTTGACAGGCCTGACATCCTAGCCGGCCGGAAGGGCTTCGTCATCGCCCTAGAAGTTAAAACCACCAGTCGTGAAACACTGTACGTTGGGGAGGAGTCCATAGCTCAGCTTCTAAGGTTTTCCAAGAGGTTTGGGGCGAAGCCCTTCCTAGCTGTTAAGTTTAAACGTAGGAGGCTGGGCTGGCTCCTCATCGAAGCCGAAGGATTGAAGCGTACGGGGAGAAGTTTTAAAATCACGTTGGAGGAGGCTTCCCGTAGAGGTTTAACCCCTGAAGCCTTGGTAACGAGAAAGCTTGAAAGCCTATTTTAGCTAGAGTTTAGGGGGTTGAGGCTTTGGCTGGAAGGGTCGAAGTCGATGGAAGCCTGCTTGAGGGGGGAGGGCAAATCCTAAGAACCTCTGTAGCCCTCTCAGCCCTAACAGGTAGGCCTGCGAGAATCTTCAACGTTAGGGCTAAGCGAAACCCTCCGGGGTTAAGGCTTCAACACCTAGCCGCCATCAGAAGCGTGGCTATGCTCACCGATGCAGAGGTTGAAGGCTTAGAGGTAGGCTCCCTCGAAGTCGGCTTCAACCCCAAAACCATTAAGGGGGGAAGCTTCTCCTTCGACGTGGGAAGCGCTGGAAGCATTACACTCATCCTTCAAGCCCTAGCCCCAGTAGCTGCGTATGCTCCTTCTCCGGTTGAACTTGAAATCGTGGGTGGAACCAACACGAAATGGTCTCCACCCGTCGAATACCTAGAAGAGGTTTTACTTCCAACCCTAAGGAGGATGGGCTTTGAGGGTAGGGTTGAAACCGTTAGGAGGGGCTTCTACCCCCAGGGGGGAGGCATCGTTAAGGCCTTCTTCAAGCCCGTCCACGCCCTAAAGCCGCTGGAAATGGTATCCCAGAGCAGGATTACCAGGATTAGGGGTTTAGCCTACAGCTGCAGGCTTCCAAGACACGTTTCGGAGAGGATGGCTCATGCAGCCAGGAGGATGCTTGAAAACGCAGGCTACAGCCTCGACTTGGAAATGGAGGTTCTCCAACATGGCAATTCGAAGTGTTCAGTAGGTCCTGGCTGCGGAATAATTCTGATAGCCGAATTCGAAAACGGTGATATCATGGCTGCCGACAGCCTAGGCGAAAAGGGGAAGCCTGCGGAAAAGGTTGGAAGGGAGGCGGCTGAAAGCCTTCTCTCCCAAATTGGGACAGGAGCCCCCGTGGACACGCATCTAGCAGACCAGCTTATAGTTTGGATGGCTCTGGCTGAGGGGGTATCCAAAATTAGGGCTGCCAAACTCTCCCTCCACACCCTCACAGCCATCGAGGTTTGCAAAACCTTCATGGAGGCAGACTTCCACGTGGAGGGAGGGCTGGGTGAAACAGCCACCATAACCTGCCAGGGCATTGGAATGAAAAATAGGTTTATAGGAGGCTAACTCCGGTTTTTCACTATAACCCTTGGAGAGGTTTGGAAGATGGAGGTTGGCTTCTACATTGGCAGGTTTCAGCCCGTCCACAACGGCCACGTTTACGCTGTTAAATACGCCCTTGAAAGGGTGGATGAGCTTATCATAGGTATTGGAAGCGCCCAGTTCAGCCATGAGCCTGAAAACCCCTTCACGGCTGGGGAGAGGCTTACCATGCTTAGGCTTGCCCTCGACGAGGCAGGAGTGGATAGAAGGCTCTACACTATCATACCCATCCCCGACACGCAGGTTCACAGCGTCTGGGTGGCTCAGGTCCTAGCCTACACCCCCAAATTCAACGTGGTTTTCACTAATGACCCCCTAAGCAGGCAACTCTTCGCCGAGGCAGGCTTCAAGGTTGAAGGCATAAAATTTTACAGGAGAACCTTCTACTCAGCAA
>QMYD01000092.1 GCA_003662485.1 Candidatus Hecatellales archaeon
CTAGGAACCACCACCGCCCCCCCAGCCAAAACCATCACCAAAACCATAACCACAACCAAAACCATAACCACCACACCCAAACCCACCACACCAACACCAACAACCCCAACACCAACACCGGCGCCTAAGGGGCCGTTACGCTATTGCGGTGGCATGTGGGTTATGGATCCGGAGGTTGCAAAGGAGTTTGAGAAGGAGACGGGGATTAAACTGGAGTATACGGTGCCTCCTACGGGCTGGATTTCATCTCACCTTATTGCTACGAAGGGTGAAGGGTGGGATGTAGGCCATACAGCCACCATGGAGCTTAAACCCATCCTCTACTCGCCCTACGTGAGGCCTATTCCAGTATCCAAGATCAGCCGGTGGACTCGTGAGGGTATCTTCTTTGCTTTCCATGAACCGGATGAGGTTCGATGGTTCGGAGGCGAGAAAGACGAGCTTACGGCCTCCCAGTTTAAGGAGCTCCTCTGGAAGCCTGGGGAGGAGGGTAAGACCTTCCTAGGCGTGCCCATAGCCTTCAGCTGGGATGCCGTAGGCTACAACCCCGAATACATACCATATACTGAGGAGGGAGGGAAGAAGAGTCTATCCTTCGGTGAGATCTTGAAAAAGGACTGGAAGGGTAGGGCTGGCATTCGAGGTATAGCATGCCTCGAAGTGAACAGCTACGCTAACTTTCTGTATAGAACTGGCCAGTTTAAGCCTGAAGTCAGAAACAACCTGAAACCTGAAGAAGTTGACTTCGTTGTGGACTACTTAATCCCCTACATGAAGGAAGGCCACTTCGTAGCCTTCTGGGGTAGTGAGGGTGAAGGCGCCACCCTATTCTCTACGAGGGAGATGTGGATTAGCAACGCTATGACACCCGCGGTAATGGCGGTTAGGAGGGCTGGCGTACCCTGTAGCTACGCTATGAACTCCACTGGAATAGAGTTCTGGTACACCTCCGACTTTATAAGTGTTAAATCTGACAGGCTTGACGCAGCTTACAAGTTCATTGATTTCAGGCTTTCACCCTGGTGGACTGATTACATCTACAAGAAGCATGTGTACACTACGCCTTCCTTCGTAGCTCCAGATGTGAAACCTTACATGGGCGTAGAGTTCTACGATTGGGCTTACATGGGTAAGGCTACATATAAGCCTACTAAGGAATGGTTTAAGGAGATGTGGCCTGAGAAAGGCGAAGTACCCAAGAGGATTGCAGACTCCCTGTTCCTTCCAGAGAAATATAAGTGGTCCAAGAAGGAGGGTAAACCTCATCCTGAGGGGAAGCTAAGGGAGCAGGGCTCCGTTAAAGATAGAATCGAGAACACTGGCTTCATGCTGTACTGGGCTGACTACGGAGATTACTACGTAGAAGCCTGGTCGAAGCTGAGAACCTACATGCCCAAGTAAGAAATCTTTCTCCCACCTTAGAAATTTTTTTATAAGCCTTCATCACCTTACATTTTCAATCGTCCTAAAAGTTTGAGGGGTGGAGGTTGATGGACTCGTGGGAAGCTTATCTAAGCTGGTAGACAAGTATGGTAGTATTCTAATTCTGCTTCCTGCCTTAGTTTGGGTTTTCCTCTTCTTGGTTATTCCTGTTGCCCTACTTGCTAGTATAAGCTTTTTCACGCCTATGAGGGGTGGAGGCTACACGACCACGCTTACCTTCGAAAACTATCTGTCGATTTTCTCTTCTCCTTACTATCTGCGAATCCTCCTTAGCACGTTGAGGCTATGCGGTGAAATAGTGGCCATATGTCTTGTGCTCGCCTATCCCGCAGCCTATTTCTTAGTGTTTAAGGTTAGAAGTGACAGGGTTAGAATGCTTCTCTTCTTCTCCCTAATAGTCCTCTTCTTTATTGACTGGTCCATTCGGACTATTGCATGGTATCCAGTACTGAGCGTTCAAGGTTTAGTAAGTACGCTGGCGGTTAGCTGGGGTTTAATCCCCGAACCCAGAACCTTCATGTTTTCTGAGGCAACCCTAATCCTCGTCTGGATTCAAAGCTATATCGTTTTCATGATGTCCCCTATCTACCTTAGCATGCTCAAAATAAATCCCAACCTGATAGATGTTGCTCAAACGCTTGGTGCAAGCCGGGCTAAAGCCTTCTACCATGTTGTTTTCAAAATGTCTCTGCCGGGCATCATAATTGGTTGCATGTTTGTGTTCATTATGGCCATTGCAGACTATGCTACGCCCAAACTGATTGGGGGAGGAATGGTTACAATAGGCTCTGTTGTGGTGGAACTTACGGCCACGCTTTTCTGGCCTACCGCTGCAGCCCTCTCTATCATCATTATGGCCATAACCATGGCCTTCATATACCTACTCTTAAAAATAGTTGATATTAGGAGGATGCTATTCTAAGGGGGAAGAACATGGATAAGCTGAAAGCCGTCCTAGCAGTCTATATGGCCTTTATAGTCCTGTTAATGTACATAACCATAATTATGATTGGTATCTTTTCGTTTAAGAGTGGGGCTGGAATAAGCTTCCCCATTGAAGGATGGTCGTTGAGCTGGTTTAAGGAGCTTTTCGAGGATGAAGCCATCATGAAGTCGCTTGTAAACTCCATCATCGTATCCATTGTGGTTACGCTGATAACCACGCCAATGTGTATTGCCTTAGCCATAGGCTTGCGCAAGGGAGGGAAAGCGGCGAACATAGTTTTCTACGTTATCATGCTTGGCATAATCGTTCCAGGACTAATCTATGGCCTCGGCGCCCTAATGTTTTACAGGATAATAGGGGTTGACCTATCCCTGTGGACATGTGTACCAGTTCTGGTTATCTGGACCATACCTTGGGGTGTAATCCTTATCCTCGCCCGAATCGACCCTCAACTCATCTCCTATGAGGAGGCGGCAAAGGTGCTTGGAGCTAGTAGTCTAAAGGTTTTCAGAGAGGTAACCCTCCCGCTGATTTCCCCCCAAGTAATGGCTGCAGCGCTTTTTGCCTTTATTCTGGCCTGGATGGAACTTATCAGGTCTGCCTTCGTTATTGGAGGCCACCCAACTCTACCCATCTGGATATATAACACCTTAACGGTTTACCCGCCAACGCCGAAATTCTATGCGCTAGGCTTCATAATCACGGTGGTGGTAATAATCATGCTTACAGCTGCTGGCATCCTAATGACGAGGGGTAGAGGGAAGCCCCTATTTTAAAGCTTACACCCAATCTATGCCATAGTCTCTTTTAATTTCTCTAAGCTTTTCTGGAGCCATCCCTTTTTCTCTTTTTTTCCTATAATACTCAGGCTTAGTGAGTTTTCTACCCATAATAAACCCGTCAACCCTGAGGATGAGCGTTACGAACTCTCTCACCGTATGGAAAATCTGCTCTTTAATGGGTAATACCTCGTAAACTTCGGCCTTAAACATGTCCTCGATTCTCCTGTTGAAGGCTTCAATCCCCGCTCTTTTCTCGCCTTTAACATGTCTTGAACGTAGTTCCACGAGGCAGCTTAGCGAGTCCATTCCAGCATTTTCAGCTAGCAGGTAGGGTACAGCCTCCAGCGCATTGGCAAACCTTTCGATTACAAGCTGTTCTTTGCCCTTAAACTCCCTGCTCCACTTCTTCAACCGCACTGCCAACTCTGCTTCGACGGCTCCGCCTCCAGGTAGCACCCTAGGATTTTTAAATAGGCTGCTTAAAACCCTCAGTCCATCGCTTACAGCCTGTTCAGCCTCGTTTAGGGCTTGCTCAAGCCCTCCCCTAACCAGAATAGTTACACACCTAGCGTTCTTACAGCCCTCAATAAACCACCACGGTCTTTCCCCTATAATCCTTTCCTCCACAAGCTTAGCCTCGCCTAAGTCCTGCTCGGAAAGGAAATCTATGCTGACCAGCCTGGCTCCAACAGCCAAAGCCACATTTTCCATCTCGTAGGTGGAAAACCTTCTGATGACTAGGATTCCAAGCCTTGCAAGGTGTTCGAGTACGAGGTCGTCAACCCCCTTCTCAACAAGTATAACCTTAGCTCCAGTCCTAACCAGCCGTTCAACCATTTCCCCTAGAATTTCTGTCTTCACTCTTTTCGGAATCTTAAGCCCTTCAGGCCCTTCTATGATGAGGCTGTGCTCCTGATCCCTAGTTCTACCTCTAGTCTTAAGCCTCAACTCGTCCTCTAGCACGGCGATTTTAACATTTTCCAGCCTTTTCGGCATGTGGATGTTCGGTATTTCCTTGAGGAAGGCGAGGCCCTCAACCAGCTGACTGTCAAGAATGGAGCCTCCGGGAGCCTTCTTAACCTCAACCCTCTTGAAATCGAAATAGTATCTTCCATTCTTTTTCTCCGCCACCTTGAGAGCTGCTTCCACTACGAGCTTCGCCAGATGCCTCCTCTCCTCCTCTGAGAATTTGGCTGGAAAAGTCTGCATTACAATTTTTTCCAGGATCTCCTTGTCTTCAAGATTTACGTTTTCGGCTAGTTCGCTTAGAATGCTTAAGGACTTATCTATGGCCTCGTTTACCCCCTCAACGAGGATGGATGGGTGCAGGCCCAGCTTGAGAAGGCTCTCGCAGTGTTTCAGGATTTCACCCGCATAGATTATAACGGATTTGGCTCCGTCGCCCATTTCCTTATGGGTGAATAGGGCGGCTCCAAGGAGGAGGCCTGCCATGGGATGCTGAACCTCTATCCTCCTGAAAATGGTGAAGCCATTGCTCGTAGCCCAAAGGAGTCCATGCTTATCCACGACAAGCTTATCCCTGCCAAAAGGGCCTAGTGAAGTTTTAATGAAGTCAGTTACAGC
>QMYD01000093.1 GCA_003662485.1 Candidatus Hecatellales archaeon
CTACAATATTCCCGTGCACGCCTGGTCCTCCTTCGTACCCTACGCCCTAGCGTTGGGCTGCACTGTTGTGGTAAGCCCCGCCACAGCCTGCCCAGTGATTTCTAACTGGGTTTTCAAGGTAACTGAGGAGGCAGGCTTCCCCCCTGGGGTTGTAAACCTCGTCTACGGTGGAAGGGAGATAAACAGGGCTCTAGTAACCCATCCAAAGGTTGAGGGCTTAGGCTTCATAGGCTCCACCAAGGTTGGCTGGGAACTCTACAAGCTAACCGCTGAACATGGGAAGAGGGCCTCCATCAACGCTGGAGCGAAAAACCACGTGGTGGTTATGCCCGACGCCGACTTAGACGTAACCGTGCCAAGACTTCTAAGGGCCTTCTACGGGATGACGGGTCAACGCTGCCTAGGCTCCGACATCCTCCTCACCGTTGGAGAAGTCTACGAGGAGGTTAAGCGAAGGTTTGTGGAGCTTTCAGCCAGGATGAAGCTTGGATATGGCTTGGATGAATCCGTAGAGTTAGGCCCCCTAACCACCCCCCAAGCCAAGCAGAGAGTTCTCGACTTCATTGAGAAGGGGATTTCGGAGGGAGCAAAACTCATCCTAGATGGGAGAAACCCCAGGCTTGAGGAAAGGTATGCGAAGGGCTACTTCCTCGCCCCAACCATCTTCGACGAGGTAACCCCAGACATGTGGATAGCTAAGGAGGAATCCTTCGGTCCTGTTGCAGGCATCATAAGGGTTGAAACCTTAGACGAGGCCATCGAAATCATCAATAAGAGTGCTTACGGCCATTCAGCCAGCATCTTCACCACCAACATTAACTATGCCAGAGACTTCAGGCGAAACGTGAATGTTGGAAATGTGGGAATCAACGTGGCCATAGCTCAGCCCTACGCCTTCTTCCCGCTTGGCTCGAGGAAGCGCTCCTTCTTCGGAGGAGTCCACTCCCGCATCGACACCGTCAGACTCTTCACCGACGTGAAGATGGTTGTAACCTGGAGGTATTAGCCCAAAGCCTTGAAGCTAGTAAGAATCGAAGAAGCCAAGTGTACGGGCTGTGGGCTCTGCGCCAGAAACTGCCCAACCGGAGCTATAAGGCTTGAGGGTGGAAAGGCTAGGGTTGGAGAAGCCTGCGTAGCCTGCGGACTATGCGCTAGGATATGCCCGGTTGAAGCCGTAATCGTGGAGGAGGCAGTTAAGCCTAAAGTGGCTAAATGCTTCAACTGCCCCGTTGAATGCGAAATCCCCGAAGGCTTTCTTGGAGCTTGCAAGAGGTATAGGAATGTGAAGGGTGAAATCGTAAGGGTTGAACCATTAGTTGTTCCGAGGCGTAAACCCGTCAGGGTGGAGGAGGCAGTTAAGGAGAAGGTTTTAAGCAGACCTCTAACCACGGCGATTGGAGCTGGAACCACCTACCCAGACTTGAAGCCCGCCCCCTACATCCTCGAGGACAGGGTGGAAGGCGTAGACGTGGTAACCGTGGTTTCCGAAACCCCGCTAAGCTACTGCGGCATGCTCCTCAAAATCGACACGGAGAAGTCTATTGGCGGGGAAGGCGAACCCGTGAAGCGTGAAGGCGTGAAGGTTGGCTCCATCATTATGGAGCAGTACGGCTCCAAGCTTATCCAGCTGGGCGGAGTAAACACCTTCATCCAGAAGCTTGGAGCCGTAGCAGCCAGAACCATCGTCGACTTAGCTAGGGGTGAAACCGTCGAGCTTGAGGCTGGAGGCCACAGGCTTGAGCTTCGAGTAGGCGAGCCTCCTATTGTGGATGGGAAGGCTGAAGAGCGGATGAGGGTTGGCTGCGGCTCAGCCACCGTAGGCATGTTTGGAGATGTGCTTAAGGAGGTGGCGGACGAGGTTATCGTCGTAGACCACCATATCACCGCAGTCCTAAGCGAGCATCCAGCTGGAAGATTCCTAGGGCTAACACCTAAGGGGATAATTCCCAGAGGGCGAAAGAGCACGCCTGGAAGGTATTTCGGCTATCCTGGTGATGGCTGGGGTGGAACCGACATCCTCGAACCCGAGCAGGCTGTAGCGCAGATAGATAGGAGGCTGGCTAAGCCTGGGATGACCATCTTCATTGTGGAAACCACTGGGAGTAGGGGGGCCCTCCTCCAAATCCAGCCAGACTGGACTCTGAAAAGGCTGGAGCTCACAGATAAGGCGAGGGAGGCTATGAGGCTCATAGCTGAAAGCTGCGAGAGGGCTAGGGTTTCAGCCGTGCTCATTGCAGGGGTTGGGGGGAGCGCTAGGAGGGGTGTAACCCGCTACCCCCTCAAGCTTAATGAGGCTGTTCACCGTGGGCTGGTGAGGGTAACCCTTGGCGGAGCTCCAACCTACCTCCTCCCAGGAGGCGGAATAACCTTCCTAGCCGACGTGGAGCAGATGGCTAGGCGGAGCCTCCACTGGACTCCAACCCCAGCTATTATAGCCCCCCTCGAATACACCATGGAGAAAAGCCTTTACGAGGCGATTGGAGGCCACATCCAAGCCCTGAAAAAGGTGGAGGAAGCCCTAAAGGGGAGAAGAATTGAACTCGTGGATTAGCTGGGCCTCCAGCATTCAGCTTGCCGGTAGAGGTGCGGTTGTGGAGCTTGGACCCATGCGCCTAAACCTAATCGCCGAGAGAGGAGGCCGCCCCCATCTAAAGGCTGCGCTGAGAGCTGCGGAAAGGGCTGTTCAAGCCCTATGCGAGGTTTCAGCATGCTGGGGGAGGCTTAAAAAGCCTGCCCTAGAGGTTGAGGCTGAAGGCCTCCCCCACGTGGCTAGGCTTATGGTGGAGGCCTGCAAGGCTACGGGTGACCCAACCCTAACCCCCATGGCCGCTGTTGCCGGAGCCATCTCCGATGTTGCAGCTGAGGAAGCGTGGAGGCTTGGAGCGGAAAAGGTGGTAGCAGAAAACAGGGGAGACATAGCCTTAAAGCTTTCCAGAGGCCTTTCAGCCACCATCGGGGTGAAGGCCTCTATCCAAGCTGAAAAACATGGCTTCACAATTAGGGTGGATGGTGGAAGCGGGGTTGGTGGTGTTGCAACCAGCGGCTTGGGTGGGATGGGCTTAACCAAGGGTTTTGCGAGTGCAGCCGTAGCCTTAGCTTCCACAGGAGCCCTAGCCGACGCCTGCTCCACCATTCTTGGAAACGCCACTACGGCTTCAGGGGCGCCTGTAGAGTGGAGGCTGGCTGAGGAGGTTGACCCCCTAACAGACCTAAGGGGTCAGCCCGTAACCTACAGGGTGGGAAGCCTACCAGAGAGGGTGAAAATCGAAGCCGTTAGAAACGGGGTTAGGAAGGTTTGGGAGCTAAGGCGGAAAGGCCTCCTCCACGGCGGAATAATCGTTGTAGGTGAGTTTTACGCCCTAAGCCCTGAAAACATCGCCAAGGTTGAGGATGAAAACCTGCGAAGGGTTGCCTGAGCAAGGAGTGAGAATTCTTGAACCTAAGGTTTGACTGTGCGAGATGCAGGGTTAAACGCTGCCTTGAAGGCAGAATGGAAAGCCTGCCGGAAAACTGCCCAATGAGGCTGCTTCCAGACTTGGCAAGCCTCCTAGCCAAAAAATACCTTGAAGAGGAGAATGGAAGACTTTTTAGGGCTGCAGCTAGTGTGGAGAGGGAGGGCTACCTTAAATGGCCTAGGCTAAGGGAAATCCTAGAACTGGCGAGAAGACTTGGGGTTAGAAGGGTTGGAATAGCCTTCTGCATAGGGCTAAGCGAGGAGGCGGAAATGGTTTCCAAGGTTTTCGAGGAGTGGGGTTTTCAAACGGTTTCGGTATGCTGTAAATGCGGGGCTGTGGATAAGGCTGAGGCTGGACTTGGAAGGGAGGTAAGGTTTAGAGAGGACTTCGACCCAGCCTGCAACCCCATTCTTCAAGCCGAACTCCTAAACAGGGCTGAAACCGAGCTGAACGTCCTGTTAGGCCTATGCGTAGGCCACGACGCCCTCTTCTACAAGTATTCTAAGGCTCCCGTAACCACGCTGGCAGCTAAGGATAGGGTTACAGGCCATAACCCGCTGGCAGCCCTCCACACCGCCTACCTTAGGAGGCTTCTCAGCCCCCATAGAAGCGGGGAGGCCTCTCCCCAGGCTCCGTGAAGATGGCGAGGGGCTGGCCTACAACTATGGTTGCCCCCTCCTCAACCAGCTTCTTCTGGAGGACGCCGTTCATTGGAGCCTTAACCTCAACCACCCCAACTTCAGTCTCCACGTAGAGTACGGGTTCAAGCTTAACGAAGACCTCTCCCTCCTCCTTAGCCCAAGCCAAAACCCTCATCTTGCTCTTAGAGTTCAAACTCTCAATGGGAACCTCAGGCATATACAGGTATTTGATGAACTCCCCACGCCCAAGCCAGATCAAAGCCTATAACCCCAAAATAATTTTTGCAGCCTTAGGGATAAAAGGTTTAAGCCTATGATAGACAGGGGTGGCGGGGAAGCGCTAAAGTTCATGCCACCACTACTGATAACCCGGAGAGCTACTCGACAAAGCCTTCCAAATATTCAGCGAAACCCTTCAGAGTTGAGAGGCAAATATAGCCTCCAAGGGCCTAAACCACCTATTCCCGGCCTCCTCCAGCCCATTCTAGGGGGTAAGCCTTAAAAGGCTGTGGAGGTTAAAAATTATTTTAGGTTCCCGCGGTAGCTCAGCCTGGAAGAGCGGTCGGCTGTAGAGCCCGCCTTAAAGGCGAGCCAAACAGCCTTCCAGGCAACAGAAACCGATTGGTCGCAGGTTCAAATCCTGCCCGCGGGACCA
>QMYD01000094.1 GCA_003662485.1 Candidatus Hecatellales archaeon
GATCGGGACAGGGACTGGTTTCTTGGCGCCCTGGCCGGGATTTGAACCCGGGTCGTGCGGGCGATTCGGCGCCGGCTTGGCCCTGGCTTGTGTGCCTGCAGGCCTAGTCCGGTTCAACCGCACATACTAGGCCGGGCTATACTACCAGGGCGTTTTTAAGGCTTGAAGGGCTTTAACCCTCCCGGCTCAGGGCAATAGTATTTTTGGCTGGTTGGCTTATATGCTTTTTGAATGGAAAAGCTTAATTTCAGGTTTCCTTTACTCCTTTTCGGGCCCGGGCTCTGGCGGATGGGCCCGTAAGCCCCTCTTAAAGGGGCAGGGAGGCTCAGCAGGATAGAGCACCGGGCTTTTAACCCGGGGGTCGCGGGTTCGAATCCCGTCGGGCCCACCATTTCTTTCTTTTAAGCGCTTGGAGTGGCCACTGTTTCAATGGTTCTACCCTTCTTGGTGGCCACCTTGATTAGGTAGGTTTCGCCAGGGGTCCAAGGCTTCTCAAGGTAGAGGTGGATGACGGCGAAGCCTTTTGGCTGGAGTATCCCACGGCTGCAGGGGCTTCCATCCGCCTTAAAACTGTAAACCCAGGCTGTCCCCTTCTTCTGGGTTGTATCAAAGGTTCTTCTAATGTTCCTGTATTCGGCGTATATGGTGGTTAGGGTTCCTTGGTAGCCGCAGCTTCTTCCAGCCGAGAAGGCGCATCCTGTTCCAGGCGTGCAGCCCTCCTCCGTTCCCAGACTTGAAACATACCAGACCGTATCGTCTCCGGGATCCCCTATAGCACAGTGGCAGGTTGGAGCCTGCCAATTGTCACGGTGGAGAACCTTGAAGGGTCTATATAGCCTGGCCTTGCCTAAAGGCCCAAAGTATACGGCTCCAACCTCAACCTCGCCTTTTCCAAGATTCCTCACGACAATTTTTACGGCTTGCCTTGCGACTGCAACTCCAACCCCATGCTGAGGAGGCCATCTAGGATAGTTAACCCAACCATCAAAGTACATTGCATCACAGAAACTTACAGCCTCAATGGAGATTAGCTGCCGGGAAAGCTGGGCCATGGCGCTTTCATGGGTTAAAATAGCCTCTGAAGTTGAGGCTAGAAGATCCTGACCCCAAAGGAAAAGAATGCTAGCTAAGGAAACAGTCACGAGAATTAACAGGAGAACCGCCAGAACGGGAGATAAACCCCTATTCAAAACCCTAATCTCAGCGGTTCTATGACGCTTTGAAAGTGTCCACGCTTTTAAGGTTTATTTAAGCTTGAAACGAGAATCTCAAGTCTCCCAACCCAACGGGTTAGTTCGAAGACAACCTGTCAAGAAAAAGGTTAAGTAGGATTTAGGGCTGAAATGGTTTTGGTGGCTTTGCATGGCTTCTATAGCCTTAACCAACCTGGGTAAAATCGTTAGCGGGGTTTTGGAGGAACCCTTCATCGACGGTGACACGGTCATTGTGGAGGATGGGAAAATTAGGGAGGTGGGCAGAGGCCTGAACGTTGAGGCCTGCGACGTGGTCTACGACTGTGATGGAATGGTTTTAACGCCCGGCCTCTTCGACTCGCACGTACACATCGCCATGGGAGACTTCACCCCCAGACAGCTCACCCTAAACTTCATCGAAAGCGAACTTCACGGAGGCGTAACCAGCATGATTTCGGCAGGTGAGGTTCATGTTCCAGGCAGGCCTAGGGACGCAGCTGGCGTTAAGGCCCTAGCCATCCTCAACGCCAAAGCCTTCAGCAGGTTTAGGCCTGGAGGCGTAAAAGTGCTGGCTGGAGCGCTTATCCTAGAGCCAGGATTAACCGAGAAGGACTTCGAGGAAATGGCTAGGGAAGGCGTAAGGGTTATAGGTGAAATAGGGCTTGGAAGGGTTTTCAAGGCTGAGCATGGAGCCGCTGAAATGGTAGCCTGGGCGAGGAAGTACGGCATTAAGTCGATGATGCATACGGGTGGGACCTCGCTGGCAGAGGTTCCCGTAATAACAGCCGAAGACGTTTTAGCTGTGAATCCTGACGTGGCTGCCCATGTAAACGGTGGACCCACAGCTGCACCCCTCCCCGACGTGGAGAAACTTGTTAAGCAGGGATCTATGGCTCTGGAAATCGTTCAGTGCGGAAACCCTAAGGCTGCTGCTGAGGCTTTAAGAATGGCAAGGGAAAACGAGGCGCTGAACCGGGTGATCTTCGGAAACGATGCACCCTCCGGTACGGGTGTAATCCCCCTGGGCATCCTCCGGAACATAGCCTTCGCCTCCTCCATCTGCGGCCTCCCAGCTGAAGTAGCCTTAGCCCTAGCCACAGGCAACACGGCGAAGGTTTACGGGCTTCCCAGGGGGATGGTAAAGCCAGGCTTGGAGGCTGACCTCCTCGTGATGGATAAGCCTGTGGGCTCGGTTGGAGGGGATGCCTTGAAGGCTTTGGAGGCTGGAGACCTACCAGGCATAGCCCTCATCATGGTGGATGGGGAGGTTAAGGCTTTCAGAAGCCGAAACACGCCTCCCCCCTCAAGAAGCGTGAAAAAGGTTAGGGGGTGAAAGAGTTTAGCCAAGAAATGGAAATAAGGAAAATCGTGGTTTTAACCGAGGAAACCGTGAGGGAGGCTGGGATAAGGCTGGAGAAGCCAGTTAGGAAGGCTGCAGCCCTAGCCGTCTTCAAAAACCCCTACGCTGGCAGGTATGTAGAAGACCTAAGCCTCCTCTACGACTACGGGGAAAAGCTTGGAGACCTCCTAACCAGGAGGGCGCTGGAAGCCTTAGGCATCACGCCTGAGGAGGCTAGAGACCGGGTGGACAGCTATGGTAAGGGAGCCATCGTAGGAGAGGCTGGAGAGCTCGAGCACGCCCACGCCATCCTCCACCCAAAGCTAGGTAAGCCCCTCCGCGAACTCTTGGGAGGCGTAGACTACTGTAAGGCTATTATTCCCTCAGCTGCCAAGGTGGGTGGGCCTGGAACCCCGCTGGATGTCCCCCTCCACTATAAGAGGGCTGCCTTCGTCCGCTCCCACTACGACGCCTTAGAAGTTAGGATTCCAGACGCTCCTAAGGCTGATGAGATCCTCGTAGCCATAGCCTTAACCGAGGGAGGCAGACCCCTACCCCGCATAGGAGGTCTTAGAAAGGAGGAGGTTAAGGGGCTGGACGGCTTAAGGTGAAAAAGGAGCTAATCCACCACCCTAAAACCCTTCTCCTCCAGCCATCCAACAGTCCTCCGCTTCCTCACAGCGGTTAGGGCTAACTCTCCATGAACGGATACGGCTTCACCTCCAAGAGCTTGGAAGCCTAGAATCTCCCCGTTTACGCCTACCACAAGCCTCATCTGGCAGCCTCTCTCAGAGGGCTGCTCCTTTAAGGGTTCAAGCTTGAGGTAGGAGGCTTTCAACCCTAAGGCTTCAGCCTCCGCTACGGTGAGCCCAAGGCTTACCACTCTCAAACCAAAGATTTTCTCGCTTTGAACCCTAAGGTTTCCAGGATGCTCCGTGGGGATTCCAGCTGCGTTTCTACCCGCTACCTCCCCGCTTTCAGAAGCCACGCTTCCAAGAGGCCTATAAACGTTTTTACCTGTAACGTAGTCGAGGGTTTCAGCGCAGTCCCCAACCGCATAAACGTTTTCCACGCTGGCTTCCAGCCTCCTGTTGACGGCTATGGCTCCTGAGGGTGCAAGCTTCAACCCTAAGGCTTCAGCCAGTCCTGTTTCAGGCTTAACCCCCATGGCGAAAACCACGAGGTCGGCTTCACGCCTTTCACCAGCAAGCCTAACACCTTCAACCCTTTTTTCGCCTAGGATTTCCTCAAGTCTCCTCCCAGCGATTACGTGGATGCCATGCTTCTCAAAGATTTCCGCAGCCCTTAGGGATAGGTCCCTTTCAAGAATGCCTACGAGAACTCCTGGAACCCTCTTCACCACATCGACTTTAAGGCCTCTCCTCACCAGGGCTTCAGCCACCTCAAGCCCTATGAGGCCTCCCCCAACTACTACAGCCCTCATCCCAGGCTTAGCATACTGGCTTAGGGCTAGGGCATCCCGAATAGACCTAAAGGTGAAAACGCCTTTAAGGTTTAGGCCTGGGATGGATAGGAGGCCTGGCCTCCCACCCGTAGCCATAACCAGCCTTCCAAAGGAAACCCTAAGCTTTTCGCCAGCCTGCTGGAGGAGGGCTTCACCAGAAGAATCCACCTCCAAAACCCTGCCCTCCACGTATTCCACTCCAGCCTCCTCCAGCTTACCCTTAAAAACCTCAAGCTTCCCATCAGGATTCTTCAAAAGCTTAACCAGGGCGGACCTCTTGTATGGTGCTTCATCTGAAACGACAACCACCCTCGCCTTGGGAGAGTGCAGCTTGAAGGTTAAGGCCGTCCAGCAGCCTCCAATTCCTCCCCCAACCACTAGGAGGTCGGCAGCCTTCAAACCCCTTCAGCCCTATAAAAGGCTATAACTTTTAAGGTTAGAACTCATAATAAAAGAATTACTTTTCACTTGAGGGGGCAGTATGGTTGGTTTCCCGTATGGTTTTGCTGGTGAATCCTGAGAGGTGTACGGGATGCCGCATCTGCGAGGCAGCCTGCTCACTTCACAGGGAGAAGACCTGCAGCCCCACCAAGGCTAGAATCCACATTTTAAGGTGGGAGGCTGAGGGTTTGGATATACCTATGGTTTGCTGGCAGTGTGAGGATGCACCCTGCATGGCTGTCTGCCCCGTTAAAGCCATCTACCGAAACACTAAAACCGGAGCCATCCTCATA
>QMYD01000095.1 GCA_003662485.1 Candidatus Hecatellales archaeon
CCCACAGGGATTGGGAAGACAACCTTCGGGGTGGCTGCAGCCCTCTTCCTCGGGGGGAAAGCCTACATCATGCTTCCAACCTCCATCCTCGTCTCCCAGGTTGAGAAGCTTGCCAGAAGGCTTGGAGGGGAGGGCATCCTAGCCTACCACACAAGCCTCTCAGAAAAGCAGAGAAAAGAGGTTAAGGAGAAGATTAGGCATGGGGAATTCAGCCTCCTAATAACCACCAGCATGTTTCTAAGCAAAAATTTCGACCTACTTAAAGGCCAAACCTTCAGCTTCATCTTCGTAGACGACGTAGACTCCATGCTGAAGAGGGCTAAAAACGTGGATAAGGTTTTGATGCTCCTAGGCTTCAGGGAGGAGGAAATAGAGGAGGCAATGAAGGCCTCTTCAACCTCCTCCTTCCAGCAGCCCTCCAGGCGGGTAGGCCTCCTCGTGGTTTCCTCAGCCACGGCTAAGCCTAAAACCAGGCGTGTTAGGCTTTTCCGTCGGCTCCTAGGCTTCGAAGTTGGAATGCCCCTTGGAGGATTGAGGAACGTTGAAGACGTGGTGGTTTTCCCGCGGGGAAGCCTAGTTGAGGAGGCTGTCAGGCTTGTGAAGCGCTTCGGGAGGGGAGGCCTCCTCTTCATACCCTCAGACCTTGGAAGGGAAAAGATAGGCGAATATGTTTCAGCTTTAAGGGAGGCTGGAATTGAAGCTGAATCCTATGAGGAGTTAAACGAGAAGCTTATTGAAAGGTTTGAAAGAGGGGAAGTCCAGGTTCTCGTTGGAATTTCCAGTGCAAAGAATCCTTTGGCTAGGGGTTTAGACCTCCCCCAGTCGGTGCGATACGCAGTATTCGCGGGGGTGCCGAAAAACAGGATTCCACTAGACTTTGACAGGCTTACCATACCGCAGTGCCTAGCCGTCATTGTGGCGGTTAAACCCTTCCTTGAGGCTGCAAGGGCTAACCGATACCTCTGGGAGTTAAGGCGAAACCTCACCGCAGACCCCTCCAAGTCTAAGAGGGCTGAAGCCCTCCTAGCCGAGGTTAGAAGCTTCCTAGCCGAAGCCCTCTCCAACCCTGAAGTCGTGGAAAGAATTCAGAAGGCTCCAAACGTTTGGCTTGAAAGAAAGGCTGAAGGCTTCGAAATAGTTATAGCCGACGCAGCTGGCTACCTGCAGGCTTCAGGCAGAACTTCAAGGCTTTACGCTGGAGGCGTTTCGAAGGGGGCATCCTTCCTCCTAGTCGACAATGAGAAGGCCTTCAACGACCTAAGGAGGAGGCTTTCCTGGTTCCTGGAGGAGATAGAATTCAAAAGGTTTGAAGAGGTGAACTTGGAAAGCCTCTTTGAAGCCGTAGACAGGGACCGCCGCAAGATAGGAGAGCTGAAGAAGGGTAAGATTTCCGAGGAGGAGAAGAAGCTTGTACGCTCGGTTATGGTAGTTGTGGAAAGCCCAAACAAGGCGAGAACCATTGCAAGCTTCTTTGGGAGGCCTGCGAGGAGGAGAGTTGGAAGCCTAACCGTCTACGAGGTGAATGCTGAAAACCTTGTGGTAAACATTGTGGCTACGGGAGGCCACATCTTCGACCTCACCGTTGACAGGGGATTCCACGGCGTGGAAGTAGATGAACACGTAATCCCCGTTTTCGAAACCATTAAAAAGTGTAACCAGTGTGGAGAGCAGTTTACAGGGAGCTTCTGCCCCCGCTGCAAAAGCCAGGATTACCTGGACAAAATGGCTGTGGTTGAAGCCCTAAGAGAAATAGCTAAGGAGGTTGATGAGGTAATCTTGGCTACAGACCCTGACACCGAAGGCGAGAAAATAGCCTACGACGTGGCATCTATCCTCCGCTGCTTCAACGAGAAGATTAGGAGGGCTGAATTCCACGAAGTAACCAGGAGGGCCTTCACCGAAGCTTTGAGGAATCCTAGAAGCCTCAACATTCAGCTGGTTGAGGGTCAAACGGTTCGTAGGGTGGCCGACCGCTGGGTTGGCTTCGAGCTAAGCCAGCACTTGTGGAAGGTTTTCGACAATGTTCGACTGTCTGCGGGGAGGGTTCAAACCCCAGTTTTAGGCTGGGTTATTGAGAGGGCGGAGGAAGCCAAGCGTAGGGTAGGCCTTCTAAAGCTTAGGGGGGAGGAAGTGGAGATTAAACTTAACATTCCAGACCTGGAGGAGGCTAAGCGCCTCTACGAGGAGGCTGAAACCTTCACCGTTGAGGTTTTAGGTGAAAGGGTTGAAACAGTTAGTCCTCCTCCCCCCTTCTCCACTGACGCCATGATTCGGGAGGCCTCAAGGCTCCTAGGCTTCGACGCAACCCTAACCATGAGGCTGGCTCAAGAACTCTTTGAAGCAGGCCTAATAACTTATCATAGAACAGACTCTGTGAGGGTTTCAACCGCTGGGATGACGGTGGCCCAAAGATACATGGCTGAAAACGGGCTTGAAAGCCTCTTTAAGGCGAGGAAGTGGAGTGAGGCTGGAGCCCACGAGTGCATAAGGCCTACGAGACCCCTAGATGCAGAGCAGGTTAGGCTAATGCTTTACAGCGGAGCCCTCCGGGGCAAGCTTACAGGCAAACACCTCCGCCTCTACGACCTCATCTTCCGGAGGTTTATGGCCTCCCAAGCGGTTGAAGCTGAAGTTCGAAGGAAGACTGTTAAAATCAGGGTTGGAGGCTTCGAGGAGGATAGGGAGTTGACCGCGGGGCTGGTTGAGGAAGGCTTCTATAGGTTTCTAAAGGTTAAGCTTGAAGACCTGCCTGAGGGAACCTTCAAAATCGTGGGTAAAGAGCTTAAACTGGCTCCCTCAAAAGTCTACTACACGCAGGGAACGCTGATTCAGGCTATGAAGGAGAGGGGGATTGGGAGGCCGAGCACCTACGCCATCACCGTAAACAGGCTTCTTGAGCACAAATACCTCGTGGAGAGGAAGCGCTACCTCTTCCCAACAAGGCTAGGCGTGAAAGTATACGCCTATCTTTCAAGCCACTTCGGAGACCTAGTCTCAGAGGAGTTTACAAGGAGGCTTGAGGAGCTCATGGACAAGGTTGAAAGGGGTGAAGCAGACTACAATGAAAGCCTCCTAAACCTATACCATGACCTGAAAGGGAGGATTCCAGGCTAAGGCTACCTTTTAGCCTTCCTAATGAGGTATTCAGCTATCAGGCCTGCAATATCTATTCCGCTGGAGGTTTGAAGCCCGCGGAAGCCAGGCTGACTATTTACCTCGTGGACGAGGAGGCTTCCATCCTTGGTCTCCATTAAGTCTACCCCTGCTATCTCGCATCCGAGGGCTTCAGCCGCCCTAACCGCGGTTTGCTCTACGAGGCTTGAAGGCTTGAAGGGTATGGGAATCCCACCCCTACTCACGTTTGTTTTCCACCCTTCCCCAGCCACCCTATACATGGAGGCTACAACCCTTCCATCGATAACGAAGCATCGGATATCCCTCCCCCCATGCCATATAAACTCCTGCTCGTAGAGTACAAAGTGGTTGTAGGCTAGAAGCCTGAAAACCCTGCCTGCAGCCTCCTGGTCGGAGGCTCTTGTCACCCCCAAACCCCTCGAGCCAAAGACAGGCTTAACCACCACGTCTCCTCCAAGCTGGCTGAAAGCCTTGAAAGCCTCGGCAGGCCTCTCCGTAACCACGGTTTTCGGAACCTTTAACCCAGCTCTCTCGAGAATCGTCAGGGCATAATACTTGTCTACGGCTCTCTCAATAGCTGAGGGCTTGTTCACCACGGGGACTCCTAGGGCTTCAAGCCTGTGGAGGAGGTCCACCCTAAAAATTATTTCGTCAAGGCTTCCAGGCCCTATAGGCCTTACAAGCAACGCTCCAAGCTTTGAAAGGTCTATGCCCTTCGCCTCCAGGACTGGAGCCTCACCTTTGAAGCCTACCCTAGCTACCACCTGGCTGAGGGAGAAGGAGTGAACCCTTACGCCTCTAGCCTCCAAAGCCTTGATAATTCTGCTTGAACACCAGGAGTCCCTATTCCGGGTGGCTATACCAACCATCAAACCCTAACACCAGCTTCTAGGACCTCTGAGGCATACCGGTAGGTCTCAGTATTTCTGCTGGCTTCAAGCCTTAAAAACAGCTCTAAATCCTCTGGGAGGTCTAGGTCGAGCATCACCCTCCCGGAAAGGTAAACCTTAACCCTTAACCCCCTAAGCCTTCCAGCTGACAGATGACTCCTAAAACTGTCAGCATCATAAGAGGTTTGAAGGATTTCAGGGGGTTTAAGGAGGAGGGCGTTGGTTCCATCAAGCCTTAGAGAGGGGGTAAGAACCAGCGAAGACTTCAAACCTAGGGAAGCCAGGGTTTCCAAGTCTAAGCTGGAGAGGAGGGGTATGTCGGCTGGGAGGATTAGGAGGAGGGAGGCCCCCCTGGCAACGCAGTACGCTATCCCCCTTGAAACGGCTTCATTCACCCCGTGGTCTCCGCCTTCGGCTAGGGCTACGGCTCCAAGCCTTCCAGCCAGCCTTAAAACTTCAGGGTCGGAGCTTACCACCACGGCTTCCTCGATTTTCGGGCAGCCCAAAACGGTTGAGAGAACATCCCTCAGCATGCAGAGGGTTAACGTTTCACGCTGCTTTCTTCCGAGGATTCCTGCTAGCCTACGCTTCCCCCCAGCCAGACTCTTAACGGGGATAACCGTGTAAACCTTCAAGCCTCCCACGGCCTAAACCCGAA
>QMYD01000096.1 GCA_003662485.1 Candidatus Hecatellales archaeon
CGACGAGAATCCTCATATTGCCCCCGGCATTTGGGCTTTCCTTCATCCTCATATAGGCGATTATCCAGCTTTCCTCCGAAACACTGATTGTCTTGGTTCTCGCTGTAGTCCAATCGCATAAATCCTCGACTGTGAATTCTCCGAAGTCTGCGTAGAAGCTTACCTCCCTATCCAGTTTCCTAACCATCTCGCTTAGCAGCATTAGGCCTCCCACCTTATCCGCTTGGTTGGAGCCATGCTTGACGTTGCCTCCACCAGCACCGTCTGAAGCCTTTCACGCACCAGTTCCGCTGCCAATTCGGCGGTTCGCCTATCCGCACTACCAGCCACATAAACAAGGGGAGCATTAATGTGGATGATGGGTGCGGCCTCCTCAGCCCTAGCCAGCTTAAGCCTACTCTCAGGAATTACGAGTTCGGGTTCACGCTCAGCGATTAGGGCAAGCGTAGGCTGGGTGAAGTAGCCTCCATGCTGGGCTAAAACCACCTCCCCAGTTCTAGTAACCCTCCCCAACCCCAGCTTTTCGATGGCGTAAGCCTCCACAAGGGAGAGTCTAGCCGTAGCTACACCCAGCCTTTTAAGGTTTTCAATGGTTTGCTCCAGCATTTCCCTGTTTGCCTCAGCCCACCTCTCAATAGCTTTAAGCTGGCTTTCCGCTGAGAGGCCGAGATCCCTTATGGCTCGGGCAGCCCAGCTAGCGTTGTCTCCCATCTCCCTTAAGGCTTCAGTAGCTTCCAAGACTTCTGGTGGAGCTGTTTCCTGCGTTGCTTTTGGAGGCTGGACTGGCTCGGCTGGAGGCTGGGATGCTTGAGGCTGAACCATGCTTCTTCCAGCTTCTCTTGCAAGCTTTCGCAGTTCCTCTCTTAGCAGGGTTATGGTTTGGGTCCAGGTTAAACCCCACTCCTCTGCGAAGCCTTTAACAAGCTCCCTTAAGCTTTCAAGGCTTTGAGCCCCCTCCGTTCTCAGCTTAACCCAAACCTTCTCCGCTGTTTCGCTTAGGCTCCTCCTAAAGCTTTCAGAGGGCTTAACAGCATATTCGAAGAGGAGACTTCCAAGGTCTTGAAGCTGCCCAGCCATCTCCCTGTAAACCTTTTCCGCCTGGCCTGCGGGTTGGAGGAGGAGGTCCCAGGCGTTCTCCGCCGCTAGGGCCACCTCATCCATGAGGGGTGGAATTTCCTGGAGGCTTACCTTAACCTCCTCAAGCTCGGCTTGAACGAGGTTTAGAGCTGGCGTAACCGCCTCCCAACCCTCCGCAAGGCTTAAGGCAGCCTCCAAGCCTGAGCTTTTAAGCTCTTCAAGACTTCGGCTGGCTGAAGCTGCCTCAAGGGTTAGGCTGGCTAAGGCCTGGGTTGAGGCTTCAACCCTCCCTGGGAGGATGGCTCCCACCATTTCGCCAAGCCTCTGGAAGATGGCGAGGAGGGGTTCAAGGATGGGCTTGGCGAGATCCCAGAGCCTCCTCAAAGCGTTAACCACAGCTTCAACAGCAGCCCTCGTCTTCTCCTGAATTCCACCCCAGTTCTGCGTCCAGGCTGTGTAGAGGAGGCCTACGGCTGCTATGGCCAAGCCTATGGGGCCTAGCGCGGCCTTCAGCGAAACCCCCACCGCCCGGATGGCTGGAATAACCCTTGAAAGGCTTACGGCGGCTAAGGCCTGCTTGGCTGCGGTAAGCCCTGAAACAGCGTTGATGGCTAGGGGGAAAGCCATAACGGCTCCCTGAACCAGCGTCTCATTAATGTTCGCCTGGTATTCTGCGATTTGAATCTGGTATACTCGAAGCCTCTCCTCTACGGCTGCAAGCCTCTCCCTAGCCAGCCTAGCCTGCTCACTGTTTTCACCATACTTGGCTATGGCCTGGTTTAGTGTTAGCTGAAGCCTGTGGTAGGTGGCCAGCGTGGTGTTGTAGGTGGCCTGAAGGCTTGCCAACTGCCTCTGCTGGGTTCCAATCCTATCGTAAACCGTGTAGAAGCCCCAAAGCGAGGTGGCAAGCCCGCTAAAGCCTGAAGCCAAGCCTTTAACACTTCGGAGCAGCGACTCGGTGGAGCGTTGAACCTGGGCTTGGGCGGTGGAGGCTGCTACAGCCATCCGCTGGGCTGAGGTTTGAACGTGGCTGGATAGGCTTGCAACCTCCCGTTTAACCCTCTGAATGGTGGACTGAGCCCTGTCCACTGCTTCCAAAACTAGGGTGACCTTAGCCTGCCCGCTCAAAGGCTAAACCTCCAACAGGGGAAATTCTTTTAGCTGGAAGGGGCTGGGTATCTTTTAGGGGCGAAGGTTGAAGGATAAGCTTACAGCCTCTAAGGCTGCATGCTTCCTCTGGATTTGCCCCATCTGCCAGGGGCTTGAAACCCTCAAACCTAAAAAGGTGAAGAAAGGTTTCCTGAAAACCGTGGAGTTGGTGGAGTGTAGCCATTGCGGTTCAAGATGGCTGGTGGAGGAGGACTGGAAGCTTACGCTCCTAGACGGTGAAGGAAACGCTGCGAAAACCATGCACCTCGACGACTGGTGGAGGGAGCTTACGGAAAGGTTTAGGATGAAGCTTAAGCCTACCCCCGAGGCTGGGGGTGGAATTGTTTTGAAGCCTGGTGAGGAAGCCTACGCTGTCAGCGGTAGGGCTAAGCTTTTCAGGCTTAGGGAGTATAAGCCTGGAGGCCTCACTGGTGTAACCCTTCGGGGTGGAGGTGGAATCTACGTCCACCAGTTTGTTGGAGGCGTAACCACGGAGAGGGCTTGGAGGCTGGAGGCTGAAGGCTTCCTCCACCTAACCAATAGGAGGCTGGTTTTCGCTGGGGTGAAGGGCTTCACCCTAACGATTCCCCTTGAGAGAATTGTTAGGGTGGATGCAACCTGGAGGGAGCTAGTGGTAGCTTCGGATAGGGAGTCCTACCTGGTGAGGTTTGAGGGGGAAAGCCAGTTTAAGTGGCGCTGGCTCATCCTAACCATGATTGGGATGCTCCAGGCTGGCTGTTGATTCCAGCTTCAAGCCTCCTCCGCCTTATCTGCCTGGTTAGGCTTTCCTCCCCTCTCCTTGAAGCCTTCAGTGTTTTCAGGGCTTCCCAGTCTAGCTCCAGCCTCCATAGGGGCTGGGCTAGTACCTCGCTTGGAAGCTTGTGGTAGGCTTCCCCTAGGAGGCCTGCCACCGCTAGGAGGGCTCTGCCCACCACGGGTGGAGTCAGATTCACCCCAAACTCCCTGGCGAAGAAAGCCAAGCTTCTCCACGGCAACCCTAAAGATTTCAAGCTTGTCTTCATCGCAGATTTCCTCCCAGCCCAGCTGCTCGCCAAGCTTTGGCTCAACCACAAGGTTTGGGAGGAGCTCCCTTAGGAGGCTGTCCGTCCGCTCGGCCAGCTCAACCCCATCAAGGCTTTCAGCTTCGAGGAGGCCGTGGCTTTTCAAAGCTTTCAAAAGTGGTACGGCTGAGGTTAGAATTCTGACCTTGTAGGTTAGCCCGCTTGGCGCCTGAACCGTGCGGAGGAGGCTTCTCCGATACTCTTCGAGGCTTAGGCTCATGGCTACCTCCTTTCCGCCTTCTAGTAGGAGGCTTCCTCATTTACCACGGTGATTTTAACCTCGTAGCCTGCGTTGGGGTCGTGGAGGACTTGGAGGGGGGCGGTGAGGGTGAAGGGTTCACGCCTGTCCAGGTGGGGTGCAACATCACTCCGGTAAAGGCATCTGGGCAGGTGGATGGCTAGGCTGTTGGAGCCGTCTGAGAACTGGAGGTTTAGGCTTAACTCCTCCCCTGCGAGGAAGGCCTCATACTCAGCGGTATCGGTGAAGGCTAGTTCAAGCTGGGCTTCTATGGTTCTCCCACCCACAACGATGCGTCTGGGATACCTTTCCCCGAAGCCGTAGAGGTGGTCTACCGGAATATTATTGTCTATCCTCAGCCTGAAAGCTCTAAGCTTGGCTGAGGCTTCAGAGCCTCCAAGCGTTAGACTGGCCTGGTGGAAGGCGAAGGGTGGAAGCATGCTTATGTCCGGGCTTGGCGTAAACTCGGTGTCCCTTTCCTCTCTAGCTGCCAGAATCTCTGCGGAGCCTGTTAGGTAGTCTAGGGCGGACTCAAGTTGGAGTCTGTCGATGAGGCAGCCTGAAAGCCTCCTATAGGTTCCCTCAGCCCCTATGATGGCGGTGAAGCTTTTCAGCTGGTCGACTGGCTTGAACTCGTGGGTGTAGGGTCCCCCACCACTAGTTTCAACGCTTCCAAGAGCCCACTTGAAGAGTACTGGGATGTCCCTGGGCTCCACGGGGAAGTCTATTCCACCCCTGGCTAAAGCCCTACCTAAAACGTATTTGGAAATGCTTCTGGCGAAGACTGTTTCAACGGGGGTAACCCCCTGGTCGAAGGTTATGGTTTCCCTTGCAATATCTAGGTAGCGGGTTGGCGTGGCGGGTGTAGCGTAGCTGGCTTCCTCCCCAACGGCTAGAAACCTCTGACCCGTTTAAACCACCTCCCTTAAACTGTTTTACGCGTGATGATGGTGATGAGAGCTCCAACCACAGCGTAGGAGCCCCTAACACCTGTTTCGCTTTCAATTCCGCTTATCCAGGCCTCCTCCACCAGCCCGTCGAGGGTTGGATTGGAGGCAACCACATCGCATACGGCTTCAACCTTCTCCATCACGGATTTTTCAGCCTGATCCTCTACGACGGACTGGTCTAGGATGGCTACTTCAAAGCTGA
>QMYD01000097.1 GCA_003662485.1 Candidatus Hecatellales archaeon
CGTAGGGGCTTCTTCTGGCCCTCCTTCGAAATCTATGGGAGCGAGGCGGGCTTCCTCGACTATGGCCCCCTCGGAGCCCTCCTAAAGAGGAAGCTGGAGCAGAAGTGGGTGGACTGGTTTGTTCGAAGGGAGGGCCTCATGCTCATAGACACCGTCGTGGTTGCGCCTGAAATCGTTTTCCAGGCTTCAGGCCACACCGCCCACTTCACCGACCCCGTTACCACATGTATGGCTTGTGGTAGGAAGTGGAGGGCAGACCACCTACTTGAGGAGCAGGCTGGGATTTCAGGGGAAGGCCTAACCGTTGAGGAGCTTGGAAGGCTTCTAACCTCCCATGGGGTGCGCTGCCCTGAGTGCGGTGGAGAGCTCGACAAGCCCCAAGCCTTCAACGAGCTCTTCAAAACCACCATAGGCCCCTATAGTGAGCATGTAGGCTACTGCAGGCCTGAAACAGCCCAGGGCATGTTCGTAAACTTTAAAAGGCTCTACGAGCTGGCCAGGGGTAAGCTTCCCTTCGGAGTAGCCCAGGTTGGACGCTGCCTCCGAAACGAGATTTCGCCTAGGCAGGGACCCATAAGGCTAAGGGAATTCACCATCATGGAGTTTGAATTCTTCTTTAACCCAAGGGACCCCCACTGTCCAAGGCTTAGGGAGGTTGAGGGGGAAAAGCTTAGGCTGCTAACTGAGGAGCTAATCCGGAAGGGTGTGGAGGAGCCCTTAGAAGTCACGGTGGAGGAGGCCTTGGCCAAAGGCTACATTAAGGCGGAGTGGAACGCCTACTTCATGGCGAGGGCGAAGCAGTTCCTAAACCAGCTTGGCGTCCCAGATGAAAACCAGTACTTTAGGGAGAAGCTTCCAAGCGAGAGAGCCCACTACTCAGCTCAAACCTACGACCAGGTGGTTAAGCTTTCAAGGTGGGGTTACGTTGAGGTTTCAGGCCACGCCTGGCGCACCGACTACGACCTCCGAATGCACATGGCCTACAGCGGTGAAGACCTACGAGTTTACATCCCCCACCCCCAGCCTCGAAAAGTGAGGAGGAAAAGGCTTAAGCTAGATAAGGCTGAAATCGGGAAAACCTTTAGGGGTAAGGCTCAACTAGTTTCAAGGCTTCTTGAGCTAACTCCAGCTGAGGAGGTGGCTGAAGCCCTAGCAGGCGGAGGCGTTTACAGGCTGAGGGGTAATGGTGAAACCTTTGAGGTTACCTCAAGCCACGTCTCCGTGGTAGAGGAGGAGGTGGAAGAGAAGGGTGAAAAGCTTCTTCCAAGCGTGGTTGAGCCCTCCTTCGGCCTCGACCGCATACTCTACGTAGTCCTCGAATACGCCTATAGCGAGAAGGAGGGAAGGGTGGTTTTAAGGCTTCCAAGGGATTTAGCCCCCATAGAGGCTGCGGTTTTCCCCTTGATGGCTAAGGACGGCCTACCGGAGAAGGCGAGGGAAATCCATCAAGCCCTCTTAAGCCAAGGCTTCAATGTTGAATACGATGAGAGTGGGAGCATAGGTCGGAGGTATGCTAGGATGGATGAGGCTGGAACCCCCTACACCATAACCGTGGACTATCAAACCCTTCAGGATGGAACCGTCACACTCCGGGATAGGGACACCTGGAGGCAGGTTAGGCTTGAAGCCAGAAAGCTTCCGCAAATCCTCAGAAGCCTGCTTAAGGGTGAAATAAGCTTTGAGGAGGCAGGCCTCCCCGTCCAGCCTTAACCCACCCCTTCAGGCCTTGAAAGGGCTGCAAGTATGGTCCCGGATAGAATAAGCACGCCTCCCACCCACTGCGCCATGCTTAATTGCTCGGCAAAGAGGAGGGAGGCTACTGCAACCGAGGTTACGGGCTCCAGAATGCTTAGAATGGAAGCTTTGGAGGGCCCAACGATTTTCAGCCCCTGAAAGAAGGTGGTTATGGGTAAAACCGTGCTAACTGAGGCTATTAGCAGAGCCCAAACCCAAACCTCTAACCCCCAGGCGAAGTGGAATTTTCCTCCCGCCAAGCCTGAAAGCCAGAAGGTTAAGCCTGCAAAACCCATCACGTAGAAGGAGGCATCCTCCCCGCTAATCCTCCTCAAAACCCTCGAGCTGAAGAGGATGTATAGGGTGTAGGTTACGGCTGCAGCGAAGGCTAGGAGGACTCCGGTTAGGGCTACCCTCACGCCAAGCGTGGGGTTAACCACGAGGAATAGCCCTGTTAGGGCTAGGGAGAGAGCGAAAGCCACGAGGGGTGAAAACCTCTCCCAGCCCAAGGCCAGAGAGCCAGCGGTGACAAAGGCGGGGTAAAGGTATAAGATTAAGGCTACCATGGAAACCGGGATGTATAGGAGGGCTGTGAAATAGAAGGTGGACTGAAGATAGTAGCCCACCCCCAAAGCCAGTAGAGCTGCAAGAAGCTTCCCTGAAGGCTTAATAATTCCTCTGGTTGAGAGGAGGCCTCCCATCAGGAGGAAGGCGAGGGAAAACCTTACAAGGAGAAGCTCCTCAACGCCTGCTCCACCATTATAGGCTAAGCGTGCGAAGATGGGGAGAAAGCCGAAGGAAACAGCTGAAACAGCGATAAGCAGGCTTCCACGCCACTGAGGGCTAAAAATGGAGGCTTCCTCCCATCGAACCCTTATTCTCCCAAGACTTCCACAACTATTCTTCTCGTTCTAGGCCCATCCGCCTCCACCAGCATGATGTTCTGCCAGGTTCCCCTCACAAGCCTCCCCCAACTTACCGAGAAAGTCCTTGAGGAAGCAAGGAAGGCTGAAGCCAGGTGGGCGTGGGCGTTGTCGTCTATCCTGTCGTGGAGGTATCCTGCCCCCTCCGGGAAGAGCCCCCTAAGCTTCGCTAGGATATCGTTTAGGAGGCCTGCCTCATGCTCATTAGCTATGATGGCGGCTGTGGCGTGGGGAGCATAGACTAGGCATAGTCCATCCCTAATCTTGGAGGCTGAAACCGCCTCCTCAACCCGCCTCGTAATATCCACCAGCTCAAACCTATTCCTCGTTGAAATGGAGAAGTCTGAAAACCAAACCTTCAAGGCTCTGAATCCCCCTTTCAGGCTTCTTCGCTACTCTTTTAAGGGTCTAAATCCTATAAGTTTTAGCCAGAAGGACGCTTGAAGGGCTGGCTCATGGCCTTCCCCAAGGAGATGGCTGAGCAGGCTCGAAGGCGAATCCTAGAGATGTGTCAAGACCATATTAGAAGCGTGCTTGACGCTTTAAGGGAAGCATGCATCCTCATCAACGCTTACCAGAATGGGGATGAAAGCCTCATCCTCCAGCACTACGCCACCGTCCTAAGCCATGTGGAGAAAGCTTGGGAGGTTAAGAGAACCATTATGAGGGAGGTAGCCGAAATAGGTGAGCTCCTAACGGCCAGGGAGGATTTCATCAACCTGTCTGCGGAGGTAAACGAGATAGCCGACTACTGCGGCGCAATAGCCTACAGGATGACTGAGCTATCCAAGCGGAGGTGGAAGGTTCCCCAAGAAATCTTAAAGGAGGTTTCAAACCTGGCTGAGGCCTCACTTAACGCCTTGATAAGGCTTAGGGAGGTAATCCTTGCTCTAAGCTACAGCTCGGGGAAGGTGATGGAGTTAGCCCTCGAAGTTGAGTCGGCAGAGAAAACCGTGGACAGCATCCACAGGAAGGCTGACCTGAAAATCATTTCAAGCAGGATGAGGCTTCCAGTGCTACTTCTGGTAAGGGAGGTAGTTGAATTCCTTGAGGACATAGCTGACAACGCTGAGAATGCTGCGGATATCGCTAGGATAATTGCTCTAACAGCCTAAGCCGTATTCTCCCTTTTCCTCCAGCCAAAGGAAGGGTTGGCTTGGATGGGTGAAGTCTTCAAAGCCCAGCTGGTTGAAAACAGGCTTATAGTCTGGAATCCTGAGGAGGGTAGGAGGCTTTACAGCCTAGGCTACTATGGGAAGCCCCTCGGCATTTCCAAGCCGAAGTCAGCCGACTTTAACGTCCCCCTAATCCTAGACCTGCTCGAAGGCTTCTACCTTGCCGAGAAGGGTGTGCTGAAGGTTTACGCCAACGGGGAGGAGTTATCCTTAACCCAGCTTCGAAGGAGGGCTCTAAAAACCTACAAGGATTTCAGGCTGAAATACCAGGTTTACAGAGACCTAAGGGATAAAGGCTTAATCGTTCAGCCTGGAATAAAGTTTGGCTGCGACTTCGCCGTTTACAAGCAGGGGCCAGGCCTAGACCATGCCCCCTACCTAGTCCAGGTTAGAAAAGCAAGAGAACTCGTGGACGCCGCAGACCTGGTTCGAAGTGGAAGACTTGCCACCACCGTTAGGAAACGCTTCATCATAGCCCTCCCAAAACCTAAAGGCCAAATCCAATACCTAATTTTTAAATGGTGGAAGCCCTAACTTCAGCTCTCACCATAGCACTAATAATGCGTTTCGCGTTCAGAATTAAATTCTTCCCAAAAAACCATTTAGGCTGGTTTGCCTTCCCCCCTTGTGACAGGCTTTCAGCCGTATTGGAGGCTGACCTTTGAGGGCTGAGGTTAGGGTTCACGGAATTGTCCAAGGGGTGGGCTTCAGACCCTTCATTTACAGGCTTGCGGTGGAGTTAGGTCTCAAAGGCTATGTTCGAA
>QMYD01000098.1 GCA_003662485.1 Candidatus Hecatellales archaeon
CCCATAAACTCGGTTTACTATCCCATGGCTCCCCGAAGCCCCTTCAGCTATTGGGTAGGACTGAAAGCAGCAAAGAAAACCGACTACACTGGAGAGATGGAAAAACTAGAAGATGTTATGGCTCCAATCATGAACGAAAAAGACGAGAAAAAGAGGTTTGAAGCTGGAAAGAAGGCTGCAATATACTGTACGGAGCACGGTCTCGTTATACCATTATACCAGAGGGTTCAACCCATTATCCTGCATAAGAACTTGGAATACAAGCCTTGGCCTCAAGGATGGACCAGAGTGAAAGATATGCGGTGGATAGGGCCGAAGTGAAGGATCTCTTATGGGCTTTTTAGCGTATTTGGCTAGGCGGGCAGGCTCAGCCCTCCTCTCCTTTTTTATCATTACCATTATCGCTTTTATCCTCTGTAGGGTGGTTCCTGGAGACCCAGCCCTCCTTATGGTTGGTTCAGCCGTAAACCCGGAGGAATGGTTTAAGGAATACCAGAAGATGAGAGCCCTGCTGGGGCTTGACCGCCCCATCTACGAGCAATATCTCATCTGGCTTCGGGATATCTTCACCGGAAACTTTGGAGTGTCCTATAGGTTTAACGTCCCGGTTGGACCCCTAATCCTGGAAAGGCTTCCAGCCACCCTTGAGCTTGTAATCCCCACGGTGGTTTTAGCCCTTCTCATAGGCGTTTTGCTTAGCACTCCTAAGTTTTTTAGGAGGATGGCTTGGGCGGATAAGCTAGCTTCAGGCTTCTCCTTCCTAGGCATGTCTATAAGCTATTTCATTTGGGGCATCTTCTTCATCATAATTTTCGGTGTGTCTTTGAATGTCCTACCCATTTCAGGCAGGCTTGACATGGGTATTGAGCTTCCCCGAATCACAGGCTTTATCATTATTGACAGCCTACTCTCAGGCAGATTTGAAGCTATTGGAAGCTTTCTAAAGCATTTAATCATGCCTGTCGCCGCCTTAACGCTTTACGAGATAACCCTCATCCACAGAATTAACAGGAGTAGCATGCTCAGCGTAATGAAGGAAGACTATATTCTCATGGATAAGGCTAAGGGACTCTCCCAGTTCCACATAGTCTTCGTTCGAGGGTTAAGAAACGCCCTGATCCCCACGCTAACCCTTCTTGGAGTACAGTTCACCGTGCTACTCAGTGGAAGCGTCATCATAGAGAAGATGTTCGCCTGGCCTGGCATAGGGAAGCTTCTCGTTTCAGCCGTAACCTACCGGGACCTACCGCTCATCCAGGGTATAATCGCCACCTACTGCATTATCGTCATAATCACCAACTTCATCATCGACAGCCTCTATGGAAAAATTAATCCCAGAATTAAGTACGTGTAAGGGGGGCGTTCAGCCTTAAAGGCTGGCAGAATGCTGTGGCTGATGCTTCGAGCAATCGCCGGAAACCATAGGGCGCTCTTCGGCTTCACCATCCTCCTAATCTACATAATCATCGCTATTTTCGCACCGCTCATTTCAGCTTACGACCCCCTAAGCACGGATATGGATCACGCCTACCTTCCACCCGTGGGGCTTGGAGGAACCTTTGAACACCCCCTTGGAACAGATGGGCTTGGAAGAGACCTGCTAAGCAGGCTTGTCCATAGTGCCAGAATAGACCTCATCATCGCCTTTCTCGCCGCTACTGGAGCAGCCATCGTCGGAATCCCGGCTGGAATACTAGCTGGATACCTGGGCGGGAAAGTGAACAGGGTGGTTCAGGCTTTAACGGATGCCTGGCTCTCCTTCCCCCACGTGGTTTTCGCCATCGTGCTGATTGCAGCCCTCGGTGTCCGATGGATCAACCTAGTTATTGCTATCACCGTTATCGACTGGACAAGGTTTGCAAGGGTTATTCGAGGCGAAGTTTTTGGCATAAGGGAGAAGGAGTTCGTTAAAGTGGCTGAAACCATGGGGCTAAGCAACCTGCTAATCATCACCAGCGAGGTAATCCCAAACGTGCTCCCAACCATCCTGGTCGTTTACACGCTGGAGTTAGGCATAGCAATTTCCGTGGAAGCCCTCATGAGCTTCGTAGGGCTTGGCGTTGAACCAGCCATAGTATCTTGGGGGAATATGATAGCTGAGGGTATGAGTTATATTCGCACCTGCTGGTGGCCTGTGGTCTTCCCCGTCCTAGCCATCATGATCATAATCCTAGCGCTAAACGCTCTTGGAGACGGGTTGAGGGAGATTGTTGACCCCAGAACCAGCAGGGTTCTGAGGTGAAAACATGAGCCTGCTTAGGGTGGAAAACCTGAAAACCTACTACTATACGCCTCTGGGAGTGGTGAGAGCCGTAGATGGAGTAAGCTTTGAAATGGAGAAGGGGGAAATCCTCGGCGTCGTAGGTGAAATAGGAGCGGGGAAAACCACGCTGGGAAGATCCATTCTTAGGATTGTCCCCGAACCTGGAAAAATCGTGGATGGGAGAATCCTCTTTGAGGGAAAAGACTTGCTTAAGCTTTCTGAGAGTGAAATGAGCAGGCTTAGGGGGAGGTATATTTCAATCATACCTGAGACCCCTATCCTTTCTTTGAATCCACCCTTCACCATTGAAAGCCAGATAAAGGAGGTTTTGAAGAAGCATTTGGGCTATAGTGATGAGGAGGCTAGAAGGGAAACTCTTCACCTTTTGGAGCAGGTAGTCATTCCTGATAGGGAGGCAATTTTAAAGTCTTATCCCCACGAGCTCAGCGGGGGTATGTGTCAGAGGGTTCTGATAGCCATAGCCTTCGCCTGCAGGCCTTCGCTGGTGATAGCCGATGAGCCCACAACCTCGGTAGATGTGATAACCCAGGCTCAAATCGTAAGCCTGATAAGGAGTATGCAGAGGGAGTATGGTTCATCCCTCATCTTCATAACCCACGACGTGGGGTTCGCCTCTAAACTCTGCAGAAGAATGTTCATCATGTATGCTGGGAGAATCCTTGAAATGGCTCCCGTAGAGAAGCTTCTCACATCGCCTAAGCACCCCTACACCAAGGCGCTGATCAAGGTGGCCTATAGCATGAGGTCGACCAAGCCTACTAAAGGCTATCTCTATACGATTAAGGGGAGCCCTCCAAGTCCAACCCAGCCTCCCAAGGGATGCATCTTCGAGCCTAGATGCGAGGAGAAAATGGAGGAATGCAGTAAAATAGACTCCATACCTCTCTTCGAAGTGGAGAAAGAACACTTCGTTTCATGCCTGCTCTACAGGTGAAACGGTGTTGGCTCTCCTAGAGCTTATAGACGTTAAGAAGTATTTTTATGAGGCTGTAGGAGGCCTAATAGGCTCCACCAAGGTTATTAGGGCTGTGGATGGGGTGGACTTAACCATAGATAGGGGTGAAATCCTAGGTCTTGTAGGGGAAAGCGGCTGCGGTAAGACTACACTGGGCCGAACCATCGTCAGAATGTATGAGCCAACTTCAGGCAAAATCATTTTTGAGGGTAAGGATATCTCCCACCTCCCCCCGAAGAAGCTTGGAGGCTTAAGAAAAGACCTGCTCATTGTTTTTCAGGATCCTTCAACCTCTCTCAATCCGAGAAGGAAGATTAAGGATGTGCTCACCACACCCCTCCTCCAGTATGGCATGCTCTACGATAAGGAAAAGCAGGCTAGGGAACTCCTACTCGAGGTGGGGCTAAGCCCCGAGTACGCTGAGAAGTATCCCTTCGAGCTTGGGGGAGGGGAGCAGCAGCTTATCGCCACGGCTAGGGCCTTAGCCCTCAACCCAAAGTTCATAGTCCTCGACGAAATTACCTCCTCGCTGGACATTCCAGCCCAGGCACGCCTCCTAAACCTGCTGAGGAAAATCCATGAGGAGCGTAAAACTTCCTATCTCTACATATCCCATGATATTTCCGTGGTTAGGTGTATATCGAAGAATATTGCAGTGATGTATCTTGGCAAGATCGTGGAGATGGCTGCCTCAGACGAACTCGTAGAGAACCCTCTCCACCCATACACTAAAGCGCTAATATCCGCTATTCCGCTGCTAGACGCGGAGTGGAAGCCTATACCGCTTAAGGGCGAAATCCAGCGGGCCATAGGAGAGTTAAAGGGATGCGTCTTCAAGGAGAGGTGCCCCTTCCAGAAGCCCATATGCTTGGAGGAGTGCCCACCCCTCAAGGAGGTAAGCAAAAACCACTGGGTCAGATGCCACCTCTACCTTTAACAAAACTTATATGGCCATTTGGCGAATGTTGGGGTGAAGCCTTGCACTTCATCCTACTGTTCAAGTTTAGGGGAAAACCTCCTAGAGACCTTGCTGAGCGTGTGGAGGAACTTTCTAGGAGGCCTCCGCCAGGCTTTAAACCCTACGGCTTCTACTGGACGCTTGGAAGCCTTGATGCGGTTTGGCATGTGGAGGCAGAAAGTGTTCCTGAAGCCCTTCTCGCAGCCCTACGTTTTAGGGAAATAGCAGACGTGGAGGTTCTGCCAGCTTTACCCTTGGGAGAAGTTTCCAGGCTACTAGAGAAGCCAGATTGAAAGAGGGAACTGTAATATGGCTGTAAAACAACGTTTTGAAGGCGAATTTTTAAGGTTTGGTAAAAAGATAGGTTACGAACTTATACTGGTAGAGAA
>QMYD01000099.1 GCA_003662485.1 Candidatus Hecatellales archaeon
CCTTTCTCCCAGCCTTCCTTGCGATTAGGGTGTCTGGCTGGCTTGCAAGAATGGTTAGGTAGGCTTGAACCACCGCCCTATTGATGTCGCCAGTTTTCTTATAGGTTTCGAGAAGCGTTGGGTAGCCCCTCCTAAGCGTTAAGGGTAAACCCTCCACGAGCTCCCTGCAAAGGCTATCCTGAGGAGAGCAAGCCTCCACAATCCTGTAGAAGGTTAGCCTCCCCCTCCTCACCTCTTCAGGGGCCTCAGGCTTCGAGGCATCTGGGAGGCCTCTTGGAGGAGCCCCTAGCCCGCCCACGCCTGCAAGCCTCACAGCCCTGTAAAGGCCTACAGCATCCTCCACGCCAGCCTCCCTAACCAGTCGCTTAACCATTAAGCCTAAGCGGTTAATGCTGAATCTTCCCTGAGCCTTGAGGAAGCCTGCAGCAGCAGCCATAGGAACAAGCAGGAGGAGTGTTCCAAAGTTCGTGTTCCCCCCGTGGTGCATGGCTCTTGAAGCCCTAACCGCCCTTTCAAGGTGAAGGCCTAAGCCAACCCTGCTCAGGGGGAGCCTTCCAAGCCCAGCCTTCAAACCCTTCAGGGCGGCTTCGGCTAGAGCTGGCCCGGCGGCTACCCCTCCAGCGAGGAAGTGGTCTAGGCTAGAGTCCTTGAAGGGGTGGAGGCGGCTTACGTTTCCAGGCTTGGGGTAGGCTGAAACCTCGAGGATTATGGCTAGTTGGGCTGCTAGGCCTATGCTCTCAGCCTCCCTCCTCAAACCCTTCAAGGATTTCCCCGCCTTCGAGAGGGAAAGGTAACGATTATATGTAAGATTTGCGAAGATTTAAGCGAAAAAGGCTTCAAATTAAAGGAGAGAGCATGGCGGAAATATGTGAGAAGTGCGGGCTTCCAAAGGATTTATGCATTTGCTCGGAGATAGAGAAGGGGCAGCAGCGGATAAAGATAAGGCTTGAGAGGAGGAAGTGGAATAGGCCAGTTACGGTTATAGAGGGCCTAGACACCAAAACCATGAATATTGGCAAGATTGCTGCTGAGCTTAAAGCCTACTGCGCCTGCGGTGGAACAGCTAAAAACAACCAGATACTTCTGCAGGGAGACCACAGGGATAGGGTTAGAGACAAGCTTGTAAAGCTGGGCTTCCCCGAAGCCAACATAGAAGTACACTAGGAGGGCTCAAGGAAGCCGAAAAGCCTAAACTACATAGGGTTTAGGGGAGGGTTAACCCTTGACTGAACCCATTCGTGTTAAAGTGAAAATGCTTGAGAAGCCTGCAAGAATTCCAAGGGAGAAGCTTGAAGAGTTTAAGGGTATTCTTTCGAGGAGTATGATTAACAGGTTGAAGAGGGAGGCTGTGGACTGCCCCCTGAAAAAGCAAACCGTACCCTTCCTCGAATGCTTCACCTGCGAGAACTTCCTTAGAAGGGTTAAAGGGGAAATATACTGTAAGGGAGGCTGAAAAGGCCTTTTAGAGGAGCTTCAGGGCTGCGAAAAGCTCAGCATTTAAAACGGAGCATCCCGCAGCCCCCCTAATTGTGTTGTGGCCTAAAACCAGGTATTTCACCCCGCCGAGGCTTCTGTCCTCCCTTACCCGGCCAACCACCACAGCCATTCCTCTACCCTCCATCCTGTCAAGCCTGGGCTGAGGTCTATCTTCCTCACCCCTAACAACTATGGGAGGCTTGGGGGCGGTGGGAAGCTTAAGCCTCTGAGGTTCACCCTCAAAGGAGGCCATGGCCTCAGCCACCTCTGAAGGCTTAGCCTGCCTTTCAAGCTCAACGAAAACCGCTTCAAGATGGCCGTCGAGGGTTGGAACCCTATGGCAGCTGGCTGAAATCTTGAAGCTTGCAGGCTTGAAGGGGGCACCCATCATCTTTAGGGTTTCCCTTTCCACCTTCTCCTCTTCACCCCGAATGTAGGGGATGACGTTGTCTAGGATGTCGAGGGAGGAGACACCTGGGTAGCCTGCTCCTGAGAGAGCCTGCATGGTTGAAACGATAACCCTTCTTATCCCGAATTCTTCCTGGATTGGTTTAAGGGAAAGCGTTAGCACGGCTGCCGTGCAGTTGGGGTTGGTTACGATGAAGCCTTCCCACTTCCTCCGCTTACGCTGGACTTCAACCATGGAGGCATGGTCTGCATTCACTTCAGGGTTCAGAATGGGTACATCCTCATCCATCCGGTGGGAGCTTGCATTGCTGAAAACAGCGAAACCCTCCCCAGCGAACTCCTCCTCAATGCTTCCAGCAACCTCGGAGGGGAGGGCTGAGAAAACTATTTCAGCCTCCTCCAGCTCCCTAGGCTTTGGAGACCTAACCTCAAGCTCTAAGACTTCTTCGGGAAGCCCCTCCGGGGGGAGCCACCTTACGGCTTCACGCAGCCTCTGCCCCCTCGAACGCTCGGAGGCTGCAACGGCTTTAAGCTCAAACCATGGGTGGCTTGAGAGGAGGCTGATAAAGCGAGCCCCAACCATTCCAGTTGCCCCTAACACGGCTACCGGTAGCTTCCTCCTCAACTCTCCACCCTTCCCTAGTTCAGGCCACTATTTTTTAGCAGACGCTAAGCCTTAATAGGTTTCCCTGTTTAAGGTTAGGTGGTGAAGGGTTTTGGAGGAGCCTGTGGCATCCATAGCCTGCAAGGTTATCTCTGTTCATCCCTCCTACGACCCCTATGGGAACGAGTATGTATGCGTGGAGTTTGGGGTGGAGGCGAAAAAACCTCCAATGGTTATGTCGCTTCCACCCAACCTACCCCAAGAGATTTCCTTCATCGTTCCCCTTCTAAGCCAAATACCAAAAATGGTTCCGCAGGCTAAGGCCTACAGCAAAAGGCTTGCAGTGTACTTTACACCGGAGGAGTGGGATAGAATCCCAAGGAAATACCAGTTTGGAGACGAGGTGGAAATAAGGGTTATGAAGGATGGAAGCTTAAGGGTTCTAATCGTTTAGCCTTCAACCTTAAGCCTTCTCGCCACCTCCCTGCTTACCTGGCTTACCCCTATGAGGGCGAGGATAGCTCCAAGGTCTGTCCTCTCCACGAGGGCGTCTGCCTTCCTCTTCACCGGCTCCTTAGGGTTGTAGCCTATTCCAAGTCCTGACTCTTCTAACAGTATAAGGTCGTTGGCTCCATCACCCACAGCTACACACTCTTCAAGCTTAACCTTCTCCTTCCTGGAAATCTCCTTTAAGGCTTTAAGCTTGTCCTGGGGGCTGAGGATTACGCCTTCAAACTCTCCTGTAAGCCTTCCCGCCTTAGCCTTCAACTTGTTAGCGTATACGTAGTCTATTCCAAGGATGGAGGCCACGTGGTTAGCGAAAACGTCGAAGCCCCCGGTGATTATGGCGGTTACGAAGCCAGCCTTTTTAAGCTCGCCAACGAGGTCTTCCGCCCCAGAGGCTATTTTAAGCCTCTGCTTCACCTTTTCAACTTCGCTTAGGGGTAGCCCCTTTAACAGTCTAACCCTCCTGGTTAGCGCCTCCTTAAAGTCTATTCGCCCCTCCATGGCATCCTTGGTTATCTGCTTAACCTCCTCGTAGACACCCGCAGCCTTAGCAAGTTCCTCAATGGTTTCACCCTCAACCAGCGTCCCATCCATGTCGAAGGCTATAAGCTTCTTCCGCCTTCTGAAGCCTTCAGCATCCTCAACGGAGACTCCGAGGCCAAGTCTCATGCCCACCTCCTTAACCTCCTCCCTAATCCAGTCGGCTGAAGCGTTGGCTGAGGTAAGGTCTACAAGCATTACTAGGATGAAGAGGCTTCCAACGGCTGAAGCCCTCGTCTTAAGAATGTTAGCATTATGCTTGTATAATACCCTGGAGATTTCAGCTACGATTCCAGGCCTGTCCCCTCCCACCGCCGTAACAATAATCTTACCTTTCAGCTCTCCTTCACCCCCTTAAGGAGGCTTCCAACCCTATAGATGGATATTTTAAGCCCGGTCTTCTTCTCCTTCCTCCTCAGAAGTCTTTCAAGCTTCCTTATGGGTGTTCTAGGATTGCTAAAGCTCACCAGCATGGACATGACAAAAATGTTTCTCATAACCACTTGGTCCATGTCTTCAATGTTCCCCCCGGCATCGAAAACGGCTTCGGAAATCTCTGAAACTAGGCCTGGCCTATCCCTGCCAACCGCTGTTATGAGTAGCTCCGTCAACCCTGTTCACCCAGAATTTCCTTTAAGGCTCCTATTAGCTTGTCGTTGGAGGCCCTATCCAAAACCGTTATTCGAAGGCAGTTTTCTAGGAGGGGGCCTCTAACCCTTCTAACCACCATACCCCGGCTGAGGAGCATCCTATAAACTTGGGAGGCTTCAATGGTTTTGAAGCGGATGAGGAGGAAGTTTGCCTTGGATGGGTAGACTGTTAAGCCCTTAAGCCTTCCAAGAATTTCAGCCATCCTATCCCTTTCAGCCACTACCTCCCTAACCTTCTCAAGGAAGAAGTCTATTTTGTCTAGGGCAAGCTTGGCGAGGGCTAGTGAAATCAGGCTGACGCTATTGGGAGGCC
>QMYD01000100.1 GCA_003662485.1 Candidatus Hecatellales archaeon
ACCTCTAACAGCGAGAGAATTCTCGTTGAATTGTACTGCCTCCTAAGGGGTGAATAAGCCTTTTCAGGAGGTTTGGGAAGCCTGAGAATGGTGAAACACCTCACCGGGAAAACCCTTCCAAGGTGAGCTTTTAAATCTTCAAGTTCAGCTAGGTCGACGTCGAGCAGGGCTAGGGCGAAAACCATTTCCTTCAATGCTTAGCCCCTTCAAAAGTTAAATGAGCCATTGATCGGTTAAGGTTTGCGGAAACTCCATTTAGAAACGTCGTATGGTTAAAATATTCCCGGGGAAAATATTGTTTTGAGGTTGGCTGAGTCTCGAAGGTTTGGCATAGACCTCATCGATAATCTGGTTTTTGATAGGATCGAGAATGTGGGTGCGATTTTAATTCTGGGCGATGGGGGGACTGGTAAGAGCATCCTCTGCAAGCAGTTCGCTTATGAGGGGCTGCGCAGGGGTGAGAACTGCATCTACGTGGCCATAGACGAGTCCAGAGAGGAGATCATAGAATCGATGGAACGGTTTAACTGGAAGGTAGACAGGTATCTTGAGGATGGAAGCTTCAAAATTTTGGGCGTATCACCCTCTGAGCTTTCAAATATTAACGCCTTAAACCTTAAGCTTACGGAGAGCTTCAGCAGGATTGGAAATGGAGCTGCCAGGGTTATAATTGACTCGCTTACCGCCCTATGTAGCACCGTGGACAGGCCCACCGTGATCATAGACTTCATAAGGCTTCTGGGTAGGAAGGTGAAGAACTTCGGCTCCCTCTGCTTTTACACGCTGAATAGGCAGGGTTTTGACATCCGCCTCATAGAGCTTATTAAAGATGTTTCCGACGGGGTTATCGAGCTTAAGCTGGCGGAGGAGAGAGGCCTCCTAAAACACTACCTAAGGATTTTTAAGATGAAGGGGGTTGACCACAGCCGGAAGTGGGTTCCCTACACCATTGACAGGTATCATGGCCTGAGGTTTTACGTGCCAAAGGTTCTCCTCATAGGGCCTCCTGGAGCGGGAAAGAAAACCATAACCAGGCAGCTTGCAGGAGGAAACGTGAAGGAGGAGTTTAGGGTTTCACTGGGAGAACTTGAATTAGAGTTAATCTTGGGCGAGGAAGGGTCAAACATGGCCAGGCAGATAGTTTCAAGGGATATTTCTGGCATAGTTGTGGTGGCGGACAGTGCGGATCCCTACGGGCTTCAGGAGGCGGTGAAATTGCTGAACGACGTTTACGAGCTAGATATACCCGTGGTTCTCCTCGCCAATAAGCAGGACCTCAAAGACGCCATCACCCCGCAGAATATTAGAGACGAGTTCAGTGTTCCAGCAGGGGTTCACATAATAGGCACGACAGCACTGGATGGAGGGGGGTTGGAGGAGTCCTTAAAAACCCTGCTCAAGCTCATAATTAAGGTTCCGGTGTGAGGTGGAAGGATTGGAGCGTTCAAAGCTTGGAGAGGTTACCCCTATCCCCTCAGCTTACAGGTTTAAAACCGGCATCCCCGAGCTTGATAAGGCTTTAAATGGGGGGATACCTGCAACCCTAACCATTCTCGTGATCAATGATCCTGAAAATGATGCCTCAACCTTCTGTCAGCAGTTCTGCTGGCAGGGGCTGATAAATGATGAGGTATGCGTCTACTTCACCTATGATCACCATCCAAACGTGATTAGGAGAAACATGCTTAGGTTTGGGTGGAATGTGGCCCCCTACGAGAAGGAGGAAGACTTTATCATTGTGGACTGCTTCTCAGGCAGGCTTGGGGAGAGGGGGTCGGAGAAATACTGGCTTGAGAAGCCCTTCGACGGCCTGGCACTCCTAGAAATGTTCAGGATTTTGGAGAGGAAAATTAGGAGTGAGAAGGCTGGGAGGCCTGTAAGGGTTGTGCTTGACTCTTTTTCTCCCTTAGCCCAGGTGGTGGGCTTCATGGACACCACCAAGATAGTTATGAAGCTTCAGAGCCTCGCCAAGAGGGGCATATACGTTGGAATAGGCGTCGTCCATAAGGGAATCCATGGAATAGCCGCTGAATTCCTAGCCAAGCATGTTTCCGAGGGCGTAATAGAGCTTTACACCAAGGAGGAGAAAGGCCAGTTGAAGCAGTACATTAGGGTTTCGAAGATGTGCCTTACCAAGTTTGACAGTTCCAAGATAGAGTATACGCTGGGCGAGGAGGGAATCGTCGCTATTCCCAAGCTTTAAGGTTAGGCATACCTTCTCGAAACTATGTGGGAGAGGTTTTCCAGCTGCTCCCTCGCCTGGCTTGGCTTTAAAACCTCGAGGTGTTTCCTTCCTTCCTCAGCCAGTTTTAGGCTTACCTCCTGAGCCATCCTGATGGAGCCTGTTTTCTCAAAGATTTCCCTCGCCCTTTCAAGCTCCCACTGGCTTGGCGTCCTCTTCCCAAGCAGGCTCTTAAGGAATTCAGCTTCCTCCCTCCCCGCCCTGTTTAGGGCGTGGATCACCAGTAGGTTGCGCTTCCTATTCTTTATGTCGGCGAAGATAGGTTTGCCAAGCTTTTCAGGATTCCCCACTACGTCTAGGAGGTCATCGTAAACCTGGTAGGCCATTCCAATTTTTTCGGCGAAGCTGTGGAGGGCTGAAACCTCGCTGGTGGTTCCTCCCCCCACAATAGCTCCAGCTGCAGCAGAGGCTGCGAGTAGGGCTCCAGTTTTAAGCCTGATTATGGTGAAGTAGTCCTCCTCGGTTACCTCCTCCCTTCCCACGAGTTCAAGCTCTAAGAGTTCACCCTGCACCGTCTGCCTCGCAGATTCGCCTATAAGCCTCAGCAGGAGGTATAGGCGCTCCTGGGGTAGGCTAAGCTTCTCATATTCTGCGAGGCGGTGGAAGATTTCGAAGATGAGGATGTCGGATAGGAGCATAGCCTTCTCCGCTCCCCAGAGAGCCCAGGCGCTCAGCCTCCCTCTGCGCCTTACCCCCTTGTCGATGATGTCATCTTGGATTAGGGCTGCCGTATGGGCGAACTCATAGGCTACCGCAATAGGTATGGCAGGTCTGGGATCACCACTTACAGCTGCGCAGGATAGGAGGGCTAGAAGGGGCCTAAGCCTCTTCCCCCCAGCCTTAATAACGTAGCGGAGAGGCATTTCAAGGAAGGACGGATAATTCAGCGTTACCTCTTCAAGCCTTGAATCTATAATGTCCACATAGTTTTGAATGGACTTGAGGAAGACCTCGTCTGAACACCAGGAAGACCTAACCCTAAACTTATCATCAACATGCAAAACCCATCAAAATAGGATTAAATCCAGTAAAATTTAAATTTTTTGATTATTTCCGGAAAATAAGCATTTTTAAAGGTTTTTAAAGCGAAATATTTATGGATTAGGCTTATAATTGGCTTTAAAGAATGGTATGAAAGCTAGTATAACTCTTTTATAGGAGTTTAAATTGGTGTACATCTATTTTGAGGCGAATGGTTTCAAGTTTAACGTTTAACATGGATTCGAGGCAGCCTTTCATGATTTCTGATGGGAGGGCTGGAGATATCACTTGGATGGTTTTGCCTGACCTTTGGAATTGACCCCACCCCATTTCGGATAGGATTTTCAGGGCTGCATCCCAGTTCTCAGAGCATTCCACCTGGCGCTGGAAGAGGATAAAGGAGGAGACTATTTCGCCGATCTCCCTGCCTACATCCTCCCTGTCCTCCTCTGGAATATGCTCCACCAGTAGCTCCAAAACCTTTTTCATGAGTATTAGAACCCTGACGGGGCCAACGTTCATCACGCCAGGCTGCCACCTATCCAAGGTGTAGGTTATCCCAAACTTCACACACTTCTCAACAAACTCCTTAAGCGACCTAATTCTACCCTCAGCGATTAGCCCCTCAAGATACTTAACATCTTCCTCCTCAAGCTCAACCGACGTAACCCTGCTCATCAGAATATTTCCCCTAAACATTTTGTTTCTGCTTATACATAAGCATCTTTTACATACGAGTATATTTACAGTGTTTGAGACTTAACTGTTTTATACAGTTTGCCTTAAAAGGAATGCTGGATTTTCCACCTTTTTGGGTAAGGTTTATTTATGAATTCAGCGAAAGCAATTTGTGCTCAAATCGGATTTGCGGTGTTGTCTTTGGATGCTGGGGTTGCTAGGACGGGAATTGATGGGCTTGACGAACTCTTAGGGGGAGGAATCCCTCGGGGGAGATGCATTCTCGTTATTGGAGGACCGGGCACGGGTAAAACCATCCTCGGCGCCCAGTTCATCTATAATGGGGTTAAAAAGTATGGTGAGAAGGGTATCATAGTGACCTTGGAGGAGGGGGAGGCAACCCTCAAAGCCGACATGGCAAAGCTGGGCTTCAACCTCGACGAGCTGGAAAACTCTGGTATGATCAAAATTATAGACCACTCGGTTGTAAACTATCTTCCCTCGGAGAGGTTTAGGGAGCTTATAAAATTTATGGAGATGCCTGTTTTCAAG
>QMYD01000101.1 GCA_003662485.1 Candidatus Hecatellales archaeon
AGGAATACTTCTAGGTTTCAACTGGAGTAAGGCATCAAAGGAGTGCGGTGTTAAACGTTCATGGTTCCGAGACTTTAAAACTTGGAGGTGGTGGTGGACTAGGCTTAAAATGGACCTCTGGATAGCCGACTACGTGGATAAGCCCGAAGAACTAGTAACCATAATTAAGAAATTCGAGGTTGACAGCCCATCCCTGATTGAACGGCTGAAGTCTGCGGGTGTAAATCCGCTGGTTGAACTTGGCCTCATGCTCGAAAAGCCTCCGCTCAAATCTGTAATGCATGCTGCAGCCTACCGGGCCACCATGGAGGCTTTCAAAAGGCTACCCTTCACCCTCAAAGATGAGGTGCTTGCAATGCTTCCAGCCCCAACCGTTAAGGCGGGTGAACTTTTAGCTGAAACATCACCCTGCATAGATGTGATTAGAGCCATGGTAGGATATCCAACTGGCCAATGCACAGTCCTGCCAGTCCACCGAAGCTATGACAGCCCATTATGGTTCGCCTTCTACAAGAAGTCAACAGGTGAACTCCTATACCTAAAAGTTAACATGGACCTACTAGCCAAATATCTTGCAAAAACTGAGGGTAGGCCGACTGAAGAATTCGCTAGTCTGGGAGCAGACAAAATATTCACGGAAATTGTCAAGGTGAACATAGACCTAAGCAGGCTGGACGATAAGGGGTGGACTGAAGTTTCAGAGAAGCTTGGGGGAGACGCCTTCTCCCTTGTGGGTATTGCAAATGTTTGGGCTGCTGGTAAGGGCCGCCTCCTACTAGCGTCGGCTGCAATGCTACATAACCACGTATGTCCAGGACTCACTGGAGGCTATCTACTATCCCAGTACATAATTCGAAATGTGCCCCTAGCCGAAGGCGAAAAATACATCTTCATCTCGGTGCCCATCTGGTGTAAGGATGATGCATTCCAGATAATTTTCGACACCACAGTTGGCAAGAGAGGCCTATTCGCCAGGCAGATACCGAAAGATGTGCAGAAGAAGCTTCCAGAAGAGGTTAGAAATATTGCAACTATACTTGTTAAGTGGGACCAGAAAGCTGGTAAAGGCAGAGGTTACGCGCTATTCTTCGACTGGGTTAAGGCTAAGAAGAAGTTTGAAGCTGAAGCCGCCCCCATACCCAAAAGTAAGGGGCTAATGAAGCTCAAAATGGCATTATGGATGCTAAACTATGAAGATAAGCCAGAGGAATTCATTTCCACAGTTAAAGAGTTCAATGTTGACAGTCAACTTCTATCAAAGCTCCAGTGTGCAGGCGTGAATCCGCTAGTAGAACTCGGGCTAACAAGCTACCAAGAGCTTGGAGAGGCAGGTATGCCAATGCCAGCTGAACTTAAACCCGGCCTTATTAGAACGGTCACTGTTACGGAGACCATTACGCCTCCACCAGGCAAAGCTAAGCCAGCAGTTATAGAAGTAGTTCCACTATGGGCTTACGTGGTTATGGCAGTCCTAGCCATCATCGCCGCAGTAATGGGCAGCCTCTACGCCAGGGCGAGAGCTAAAACTCCTAAACTCTAAAAACCTTCCCCCTTTTTGACTGCTACTCTTTTTGGTAAGGAATTTTCTATTCACTTTACCCCTGAATGTTTCCTTTAACTCTGCCAACAATTATTAGGGCTATTAAGGCGCCTGCAGCGCCTGAAGCAAGGGCAGCAGCCAAGTAGAACGGTAATAAACCTGCAGAAGGCCAGTTCCCCGTATGGAAGCCTATTGCCAGCCATGTAATTAGTAGGCATGCGAGGTTTGCTATCCCCCCACCTACAGCCATCCTAGCATATCCCAACCCTGCCCGACATGCCATTTCAATTATGACGCCTTCAGCCAAAAAGGCGGCAAGCCCGTATATGCCGAACCAGGGTGGATCTACAACTCCATACCAGGGCGAAAAGAGCATACAAAATGCTGGAATAAGGATCGCTGTAAAAACCCCAGAGTACCTCCTACAATCAGTAGCTAGGTGTGCAAGCGTTATCCAAAGTGTGAAAATAATTCCTCCGAAGAAGATCATGCCGCCAGCTGGGCCTGAAACACCAAGACCCGTTAGGAAGATTTTTACTGGAATGTTTAAGTTTATTGTAACGCTGATAATCGCTGAGATTAGGATTACTGCAAAGCCTTTTAGAGTTAATTCCCGCTCACTCTCCAAAAAATAAAACCCCTATATTATGCATTTGCGGCATACCTCATGCCTGCTCATATTTGCCAGGAATTCCCTATAAGCTTTCGACTTCACTATACTGCTAATCTTAGTTTCTAGTGCGTTAGCAAGGTTTAGGGTTGGCAGGAAGCAGCAGGGAGTAACCTTAAAGTCCCACGTTACATAAATGCAATACTTGGCCACTCTACATGGGATGGAATGCTTTTTTGGTAGGAGTAGGTCGAATCCCATTGAATCAGCTAAACCTTTAAGCCTTCTAAAAAGGGTTTCCTCCTCATCTTCATCTAAAACTTTGAATTTGGGGTTATGGTGATTGAAAAGTCTATGAATGTTTACGGCTTCAACCCCCATTTTCACTGCTTCCCTAACTATGTGGGGTATCTCACCTGCGTTGTCACGGTAAACTGTAATGTCTAAGAAAATTTTTGGATGCTTAACTCGAAGCTTCTGTTTAAGCTTAACTATTAAAGCGATTTTATCCGAGATCTCTTGAAGCCTGCTTAATCTGTAAACTCCAAAAGCTAACTCTTTAAGCCCTGCATCTATGAGTTTGCTGGCTTTTCCCTCGTCTATGAGGGTTCCATTCGTTATAAGGCTTGTTGTAGCGTGTCTAGATGCTGCGTAAGCTATCATTTCGCAGATTTGATTGTGAAGTAGGGGTTCACCCCAGCCATGGAAGCCCACATAAGCCGGACGGTTTAAATCTACAAGCCTTCTAAAGCCCTCAGTACTCATAAAGCCGTTTGGCCTTTTAAGCCAACTGCGCATGCAGATTTCACAGTTAAGATTGCAGGCAGTCGTAGGTTCAACTTGGAGTATCGGCTTACCCCAGAACATTTCAGCCTAAAAACTGGGAAGGGGTGTTAAAGCCCCCTCCTAAAGATGTTTAGAAGCTTTGGGAATATCCTATCTCTGAAGCTGGCTAGAACAACGCCGCCAATAATACTCAAACCCATGATTTGGCTTATTAATGTTGCTTGGGCAACGGTTATCGCTGATGCGGTGTTAACAGCTACAGGCGCACACATACCTTTGCACACTCCTCCCCTTAATTATTAGGAGTGTTAATGTTCTGTAGTCTATATAAGTCTTACGTTCCAGCCTCGCAGTAATACTCTACCAAAAGTTTCGGTAGCGCTTATAGAATCCAGTTAGACTTTATTAAACCGTTGACCATCCACCCATAACCCATTTGTGCTATATTAATGCCTTAGAGAGGAGAATCCTTCCAGCTCCCTTCTGCTCAGCAGGCTTTTAAGCACGTTCTGGTGTAAAACATTTAAATTCTTACTGTGAGGGGAATGTTTCATTGAGTATGGAGGTTGTAAGAGCAGCCTGCCACTTCTGCCATGGGAACTGTGGCGTACTAGTGTACGTGGAGGATGGAAGAATAGTTAGGGTTGAGGGGGATAGGGAGAACCCTTTTAGCAAAGGCTACATCTGCGAGAGGGCTGAACACGCCGTTAGATGGCTCTACCACCCCCAACAGCTTAAACACCCCTTAAAACGTGTGGGGGAGAGGGGAGAGAACAAGTGGAAGCAGGTAACCTGGAAGGAAGCCCTAGATGAAATAGCTGAAAAGCTGAAAGAGTTAAAGGAGAAGTATGGCCCTGAATGTTTAGCCTTCTGCGAGGGCACCTATAGGAGTGATCAGGTTTGGGCCAGGGCGAGGTTCGCCAGCCTCTTCGGCAACCCTCAAAACGTAGTAGATCCAGGCACCATATGCTTCTGTTGTGATAGGGCTGTTGATAAGGCGATTTGCGGCTACCCCCTCAACTTTACGGCTGAACTTGACAAGTCAAACTGCGTAGTACTTTGGGGTACAAGACCCACCGTTGAAAGAGAATACGACCATTCCTGGAGGCTTTTCGAGGAGAGGCTAATCAAGGATAAGCCGAAACCTAAACTCATAGTTATAGACCCTAGGTTTACCGAGGAGGCAAGATACGCAGACTTCTGGCTTAAAATCAGGCCGGGAACCGATGCAGCGCTGGCACTAGCCTGGATAAACGTGATAATCGAGGAGGAACTCTACGACAAAGACTTCGTAGAGAAGTGGTGCTACGGCTTCGATGAGCTTCAAAAGCACATTAAAAAGTATACGCCGTCATGGGCTTCAAAACTAACATGGATACCTGAAGAGGACATAGTAGAGTCAGC
>QMYD01000102.1 GCA_003662485.1 Candidatus Hecatellales archaeon
CCTTTACCTTTCGCTTTCCGGGGATGGTTTCTGGTGCCAGGCGTCTACGCCCACCTCTCGCAGCTTTGGAGGGATATTGGTAAGAATCCAGCCTTAAGGGAGGCTTTGAGGCAGAGGCTCATTCGCTGGCGTAGAGGGCCAGCCATAGCAAGGGTTGAGAGGCCTACGAAGCTTCATAGGGCTAGGGCCCTAGGCTGGAGAGCTAAGCAGGGCTACGTGGTGGTGAGGGTTAGGGTTCCGAGGGGAGGCTTCAAGCGTAGGCGTCCAAGAGCTGGACGCAGGCAGAAGCGTATGGGTGTAAAAAAGATTACGGGTGCAAAAAGCATAAGGCAGATAGCTGAGGAGAGGGCTGCTAAGAAGTATCCAAACCTTGAGGTTTTGAATAGCTATGAGGTGGCTGCGGATGGGCGATACCGCTGGTTTGAAGTCATACTTGTGGATCCCCACCATCCGGCTATTCGAAGCGACCCGAAGATTAACTGGATTTGTGGGAAGGATAGAGGTAGAGGTAGAACCTAAACAACTGTTAAGCTTACACGCCTAAGATAGGCTTCTCCTTAAGCCTATCCCTTAACCTTCATTCTTCATGCTTCCTCGGCCATTGGAGGCTTCTGGGAAGCCTGTATTCCCTGAATTTTTCCCGGACTGGTTTAGGCCAGTTCTCAGGTTTGAAGCCGTGGGTTGCGAGGAAGGCTGCTACCCACCTGGATACTCCAAGCCCTGTGCAGCCTGTCCATAGGGGCCTGTTCCTAGCCTCCCTAATGCTGAAACTTTTAACAAACTTATCCTTGTGGATGAAGCATCCGGCTACTTCAAGCCATTCTGCCCTATCCCTTTCACCCCGGTAGGGTAGGTAGATTTCAAGGTCGTAGGCAGCCACATTCCTGCTTTCGGAGATGTCGCCCACCTCGCCTTCACGCATGTAGAAGGGTAGGGCTGCCACCACCCTCCACTCCATCTCCATAAGCCTATCCGCCACCCTAATGGCTTCATCCCTAACCTTATCCCTAATTTCAACCACCTGCTCAGGGCTTCCAAAGTATGCGAGTTCCACCCTCCTGAATTCTTGAACCCTTACAAGGCCTTCAACGCCTCCACCCTCCCACCGGTAGGTCCACCCAGCCCTATCATAGAACTTGTAGGGTAAATCCTCAAGCCTCAAGGTTTCATGGCTGAAGAAGTTCCAGAAGGGTTCGCACTGGGCTGGGGCTAGCACGTAGTCTGGCTCCTTTAAGGCTTCCCTTAGAAGATCCCTCCTCACCACCCCGGTAATCTTCAGGTTCTGCTTAAACCTGGAGAAGGCTTCCGGGTCTCGGGGTGGAGGACACACATAGTACATTCCTTCAGGGAGGTCTTCAAGGTAGCCGGGCATCCTCCTCATAACCTCTAGCGGAATAAGCTTGGGAAGCAGGAAGGGTTGGAAGCCTAGTTTTTCTACGATCTCCTCCACGAGGATTTGCTCCACAGCCTCCAGCAGTCTAACGTAAGGTGGGGTGTAAACCCATTGGCCCCTACCGGGAAACTCTTTAACCCATCCAAGCTCCACCGCCACCTTGGCAGGGTCCTCCCTAAACTTGATGGGGCGCTGCGGACCCTGCATGACTACTGGGTGAACTTCGACGGGTGGAGGCTTCTCAGCCTCCTCAGCTAACTTTAAAACCATGTTGAGAAGCCTGTCTGGAGCGTTTCGTTTAAGCTCTGCTTCACCTAGGGGGCGGAGGGTTAGGGTTAAGGTTTCACCTTCCGCTTTAACCCCCTCAACATATTCAAGCCCTCCAATTCTTCCCAGTGCTTCCCCTCCTACACTCAACCCTTCAAGCTGGATGGTTAAGCTTGGAACCTCAAGGCTTCTAACCCCAATTTTAAGAGTTTTACCCAACTCCTCAGCGAGCAGTTTTCTGAAGCGTAGGATGGCTGAGGGCGCCCTAACCCTTGAACCTGAAACAATTTCTAGAAGTAGGTTTGAACCCTCAAGCCTCCAGCCCGTTATCCTCGCAGCCTCATCTAGGCTTTCCTTTGGAACACCCTTAAGGAGGGTTTCCCTATTCGCCTTCTCCACGAGGCTTTGGAGGAGGTTTAAAGCTTCAGGCGTTTCCCTGCTAAGGCCTATGCGGCCTGTAAGCCTCATCCTAACCTTTACGGGCTTCACCCTTCAACATCTCCAAGGCTCTCTCAGCCGTTTGAACGCTGGAGAGCAGGTCGTCCAGGGTTGAAAGGAAGGTTTCAACACCCCTAGAACATTTAATTAAGCCTAAAAGCTTTCTTCTGCTCCTCCAGGTTTCCACGGTAACCCCTTCGGGGGCGGGCTTGTTATCCGGGCTTACAGCCCTAACCACAGCCTCAGCCACCCTGCCATCCCTAAACTTCACCTCAATTTTCCCCTCAACCTTCAAGGCTTCTCCCCACTAAGCCCTCAACCTTCTCCACGAAGTCTTTAACGGCTTCATCCGGAAGGGTTGCGCCTGCAGCCACGCTATGTCCTCCCCCCCGCCCTCCAACAGCCTCAGCGGCGGCTCGAAGTATTTCGCCGAGGTTAACACCCCGGTCGGCGAGGCTTCGACTTGCCCTCGCCGAAACCTTCACTTCCCCCTCCCCGCTCTCGGTTAGGGCGAGGATGGGCTTATCCCTGCCTAAGGCGTCGGAGGCGGAGAGAAGGCTTACCACAGGGCTGAGCTTCCGCTCGTCCACGAGCCCAAAGCACTCTACGAGAAGCAGGCTTCTCAAAGCTTTTATTCGCTCCTTCTCTTCGAGAAGCCTGTTTATGGCTTCGGAGATGGCTCTCCTATACTCGTTAAAGAGTTTCTGGGCTTCTTCCAGGACTTCACCCCTCTCCCCGAAGCAGATGGCTAAGGCGAGTCCAGGCTTCCCCATTTTAGAGCAGGCGTTGAGGAGGGAAGCGTATTCCCTTCCATCCCTTAAGGGTGTAAGCTTATCCTCCATGGTTAGCGTGTAGACTCCGCCGATAAGCTGGAGGATGGAGGCGGACTTAAAGCCTTTAGAGGCTAGGTAAGCGGTTATCTCCGAGAAGATTTTTTCCTTCTCCTTGTGGGAGAGTTCGGAGGGTGTTCTCCACCTATCATCCTCCCTAAGCCTAATCCCAAGGTTTACTAGGAAGCCGTAGCAGCGGTCTTCGGCTCCGCTTAGCCCTGGAATGAAGGGGTTCATGGTGGAGGCAATAGCCTTATGGACGGGCCTAGTCTCCCTGCCATAAAACATTAGGTCTGTGGAAACCTCGAGGAGGCCTGCCTCCCTAGCATCCTCCACCACCCTAAGGTTTAAGCCTGCAAGCTTTCTACCGTAGTCCTTGTCTTGGAGGTCTCCTAAGGCTCCAACCACAGCCAGCGGCGCTAAGTCCACATTCTCCACGTTTAGGCTTTTAGCCGTGAAATAGCATACGGCTGAACCGCTGATTTCGCTTGCTCCATCAATACCGTAGTAGTGGGGGTTAACATGGGTTAAACCCTCATATTCCACGCCTTCAACAGGTTTGTGATGGTCTAAAACCAGGATTTCACCTTTGGAGGCTAAGGGTTTAAGCAGGTCGAGGTAGCCGCTTCCAATCTCGCTGAAAACATAGAGGCTGCTGGGGGTGGAGGCTTTTACCTCCTCCACGAGCCCCGCGGTTACCCTGTCTATAACCCTGATGTGGAAGGTTCCCCCAAGCCTTCTCACCGCTTGGGCTATGATGGTTCCAGCTGTCAGCCCGTCAGGGTCGTCATGGGTGAAAATCGGTATGTGGCTTCCCTTCGCCACATGGCTCTCTAAAACCTTCGCAGCCCTATTGCAGGCCTTGAAAAAGCCTTCAACCCCTCCAGCCATAACCTGTTCAACCTTAAACTTTACATGAAGGTGGCGGAAACAGGCTTATACTTGAAGTCTGGTGGAAGCCTTCCAAGCCTCCGATAATACTTTATAAGCCTGTGAATCCTAGATTCGAGCAGCTGCAGGCTGTGAACGTTTTTCTTGTCAGCCCGATGCCTCTCCAAATGCCTAACCATACGCTTCTGCCTCTCAAGAAGGTTTGCAAGGTCTTCAGGTATCCTTGGAGCTAGCCCAGCGTCTCTAAGGATCTCCGTTATACTTTTCCCGGTTATTGGTTTAACGAGAGGTATTCCGTACTGGTCTCTGAGGATGACTCCTATCTCGCTGGGAGGCCTCCCCTCCCTGGCAAGCTTAACAACCAAGGCCTCCACTTCTTCAGGCTTATACGTGCACCAGGAGGGAGGCCTACTGCCCACTGGCCTTGTGGAATGCGACCTCCCCCTCCTATGAGCGTGAATCCTAGCCATCCCGGGAGTCCTCGCTAAGATATTAAGGAAGGAAGCTATAA
>QMYD01000103.1 GCA_003662485.1 Candidatus Hecatellales archaeon
GCTGCATTAGCCGAGCCGCTGATAATCACCTGGGCGATGTGCATCCCCCAAGGGTCGGCATCACAGAAGATGTAGACGGGAAGCTTCAGTTCCTCGTTCAGCCTCCGGATGAGGTGGCGGGTTGCCCTTGGAGCCTGCCCAGCAGTGTGAACGAGGATGGCCTTAAACTTTTTGTGGACCTCCTCCTCAAGCAGCCTCGTGAACATAGCACCCTTCTCCACGCAAATGACGATTTCAGCTGGGGTGTCAATGAACTCGGCTGTGGCTAGGGCTGGCCCTATCACCACACCATCTGGGTGAACGGTTAGGTTAAGCCGCTTCCCCTCATACCTTGGGACCGTATACTCTATTTCGAGGTCTCCGTAAATGGCTGAACGCTCTTCAGGGTAAATGTTGAAGTCTTCTCTCGCATAGCCTAAAACGCTTTCCAAATCCGTGATGATATCGTCGGATTCAGGCTGATCTTTGAAGTCCACCCCGTAGGCCTGGGACATGTAGAAGATGTCCCTTAGCGTGCTGGTTTTACCCTGCTCCATGAGCTGGTTAGCCGTCCAGGCTAGCCATACAAGTTGGGTGAAAGGCCTGAGATGGCGTATGTTCCTCGCCGTCCTCCTTATCTTCTTATCTCCGAGCACGTACTGGCGGAGGGTTTCATCGTAGCGGATGTTGGTGGTGGAGCGGCTTGGCATCTCAATGTAGGGGAAGAGGCCTTCCTCCATCTGGGTTACAATCTGCCTTCCAATCTCTTTTAGGAGGGTTTGAACAGTTCTCTTCTTCTCCTTAACTAGTGAGACCTCCTTCTTCCTCTTCAAGGCCATATTTCACCACGCTTTTCAGGAGGGGTTTCACGTCTGGGGGGTTTCTTCCAGCCAGCTCAGCGGAAAACCTAGCAATCTTAGGCAGATACTTCTCGAAGACGTCAAGCCTCTGCCTCTCCCTCTCCACGGCTATCTTCCTCGATAAGTATAGGGATAAGTCCCTAGCCACATCCCTAACACCATTAAGGATTTCCCTCTCGATTTCAGGTACATCTGCAATGAATTCCTTACCCACGCTTCGATAGGGGATTTTCGTTGAGCAGACGTGGACGAAGACGGCTACAGGATCCTTGGAGGGGTCAACCTTATAGTACTTCCAGTTTACGAGTTGGTGAACTACCTTCCAGGCCACATCACTAGCCTCATCGTAGAGCAGCGGAATCCTGTTGGCAAACCTGTAGAGGATGATGTCGCCTGTCCTCGGGATTTCACCGCCATAGGCTATAGCTACCTCCACAATGAAGGGGTAGCCCGAGTAAACGGAGGGGGGCCTCTGCTTTACTGAGACGAATTCGGGTTTAAGCTCCTTCACTATGCCAGCTCGGAAGAGTTCTACGCCTAGTGGTGAAAGGCAGTCGGCTGAGGGAGCCCTAAACCCTGTGAAGCGCTTCATAGCCTTAACAAGCTTAACGATTTCCTCGTTGCTAAGCCTTTTAGGCTTCCTCTTCGGGGGGATTTTCGCCTCCTCGAGGAGGAAGCGGAGGGCTATGGTTCTACCAATCTTGTGGAAGTGCTCCCTGAGGAAGCTCACCATATCCCTACACTGCGTTACCGCTATCATACGCTTCATGGTTTCAACGTCTATCCCGTAGGGGTGAGGCTTGGTTTCCACGGGAGGCTTAGGCATAGCTTCGGTAGCCCTTTCAAACCTGTAAAGGCGGCCCTTCGGGTCTACGAAGGTTAGGTTAGCATAGGGGGCAACCACCGCCGTCTGCCTAAAATATTCGAGGATTTTTGGCATAGCCCTACTATATTCGCCTTCAAGCTTAGTTTCAATAATGGTTCCCCTCCAGCCGTTATGGTTGCTGTAAACCTTATGCTTGAGCACGATGGGCCTATTATTCTTGATATCAATCATGAGGGTGTACTCGTGGATGCGCTTCCCATCGGCTGAGGATATAACGTGGACGGGGCTGTTGGTGGTTATCTGCCCGTAGAGGATGGCCATGGTTCCTCCGAGGCCGAAGGTTCCCCTAGCCTGTCTAAGCCTATACTTGGAGCCGTAGAAAACCTGGCCGAAGGCTTGGGGTATGTGTCTGGCTGGAACCCCTGAACCATTATCCTCCACCCTAAGCGTGTATACGGAGCTTCCCTCCTCACCCTTCTCCCCATCGCAGCTAAGCCTAACATAGATGTCCGGAGGCCTCCTAGCCAGCTCCCCAGCGTCCAGCGAGTTTTCCACGAGCTCCCTCACAGCGGAATACAGAGCCCTAGCAGGATTACTGAAGCCTGCTATATCCCTATTCCGGTAGAAGAAGTCGGCTGGACTTATCTCGTAGAATTCTTCCCTGCTAACCACAGCCATGGTGAACCCTCTTCAAGGATTCAACCCCAAATTCGCCTAGAAGGCTTCACGTCATATCATAAGTAGAGATATTTTAATATAGTGTGGTCTACCCTTGAAAGCCTCCCAGAGGGAATTTAGAGGCTGCAATGCCTCCAAATTAAACATTTAAAAGTTAAAGGTCTGGGGGTGTAGGCTTCCTTTTCCCTCCCCTTTAGGTTAAACGGTGGGCTCCCATAGCTTCAGCCTCTCCTTTTTCAGCTCATGCCTTCTCCTCCCTAGCATCCGGTAGACGGTGGAGTGTTCGCTTCCAGAGATAAGTCTTTGAATAGCCTCCCTAGCCACTGGGATTTCATCATGCCTCCCTATGATGGCTACGGTGTGCCCGTAGACGGATATGTCCACCCCTGTGGCTTCCTCAATAATCCTCCTCGTCTTACCCCTTTCACCTATAATTCTACCCTTAACCCTCACCAGGTTTTTCCTTGAACGGCCTACGAGGCTCCTTAAATCGAAGATCTCCAGCAAGTATTCGTCGTCTAGAAGCTTTAAGGCCTTCTCCGGGGAGAAGCCCCTCCCAACCGCTAGGACGATATTCTGGGCTTTGAGGAGGAGGGAGGGGTCCTCCATCTTGGGGGTGGAGGCTATCTCCACCTCCCCCGTTTCGCTGTTTATGGTAAGCCTAACCTTACAGGCCTTTTCTATCTGGCTTTTAACCGAGCCTCCAGGCCCTATGAGCACGCCTATCCGCTCGACTGGTATCCTCACTAGGAGGCTCTGGCTCACCCCGTAACCCACCTATAGGCTTCCTCCTCGGGTTTAACCCTAACCCCAAGCCTCCCAAAATACCTGTTCAAGTTTTTCAGGTCTCTTCTTAGGAGGGTTTCGGCTAGGGGGTGGCTTAGGAGAACCGCCTGGGAAAGGTCGAAAAGGACAGGCTTCCCCCTAAAGAACATCACATTGTATTCGCTTAGGTCTCCATGGACTAGTTCAGCCTTCCGGTAGAGCAGCCTCACAGCCTCTAGGAGTTCCCAATAGACCTCCTCAGGGTTTTCCAGTTCCACCTCTCTCAGCAGGGGGGCTGGAACCCCTTTTTCACCTATAAACTCGACTACGAGCACGTTGTTCCTCACGGCGTAGGCTTTGGGCACCCTCACCCCAGCCTGCCTAGCCAAAAGAAGGTTTTTGAATTCCTTTTCAGCCCAAGCGTAGATGAGGGGTCTCGTCCCGCTTTTAACATGCTTAAACCTGATGTCTCCCTTAATGTAGGGGAGCATACCCTTCTTAAACTCAGCCGTAACGGTTAGGTAGATTTTCACGGCTAACTCCTCGCCTTTAGGGCTTAGGGCCCAGTAGATTTTCGCCTCCTTCCCGCTTTTCACCACCCCGTACATGCGGTCTATAATGCCTCGGCTGATGAGGCTGTAAATGGTCATGAGGGTAGGCTTGTCGAAAACCTCTTCTAGGGCTGCCTCCTCCTCGGAGCGGTCCCTAACCAGATGCCTCTGCTCCCTCTCAAGTTTACGCTCCTTCCTGGAAAGTTTCTCCCAGAGCTCTCCCTCAACCAATCCTTAAACCTAAATATGTTAGGTCTTAAAGGCTAAATAACGTTCACCCGGTTTTGCCAGAGGCTTCAGTCTTGGAGGCCCCCAAGGTTAACCCAGCCTACCTCGCCTTACCCATGCTGGGCTACATGGTTTACGCCATGTTTAGGGTTGCCTTCGGTGTGGCTTTACCTGAAATTCAGGCCTCCTACTCCATGTCGGATGTGGAGGCAGGCCTCATGGTTTCCCTAGGCTCCATCTCCATTATGCTCTCCACCCTCTATGGGGGTTATCTTACGGATAGGCTTGGCGTCCTCTACAGTTTCCTGGCTGGAGCCTTCCTCTTCTCGCTTGGCCTAGCCCTCTTCATGTTCGCCCTAAACTTTTGGATGCTTACAGCCTTCCTCTTCCTGGCTGGGGTTGGAGGCGGAATCCTAATTCCCACC
>QMYD01000104.1 GCA_003662485.1 Candidatus Hecatellales archaeon
TCCACTTTTAACTCTCCATCCTGGAGGACGATAATTTTCCCGTCGGGTTCACTTTTCACCCTGCCAATCTGGGCTGGCATAATTAGGTTAACTCCGTTTTCCCTAAGCCTCTCCTCCACGAGTTTAGCCATGTCTTCGTCTAGGTATGCCCGTAACAGCCCTCTCCTTGCAAGTAGGTAGACCTTATCGTATCCCCTCATTTTTAGAGCTGCAGCCACTTCAAGCCCTATGGAGCCAGCGCCCACGATGGCTGCGCTTGAATACTTTTCGATTGCCTCCTGGAGGGCTCTACCATCAGCGATATCCGTGCTTAGAGTATACTCCCTTTCACCGTTTAATCCTGGTATGGGGGGAATGGTGGGCGTAGACCCCGTGGCCAGGATAAGCTTATCATACGCATACTCCTCTCCACCCGCGATAAGCCTCTTATCCTTCCTGCGGATCTCCGTCACCTCGGTTGAAAGGTGGAGTCCTATATTCCTCTTCTTGTAGAAGGACTCCTGGCGGAAGCCTCGGAAGAGCTCCTCCCAGCTTGGGATTACGCCGCTCAGCACCAGTGGCATCTCGCAGGGCGGGCAGCCTAGCTCACTCCTCCTACTGAAAACCTCGATTTCAACCTCGCCTGAAAGGCGGCGTATCTGGTTGGCAGCCATAGCTCCAGCATCGCCAGCACCCACAATGCAAACCCTCAAACTGGCACCACCCTCAAAAATAGTTTTAACCATACGCTTAATAAGTTTAGTAAACTACCCGAGCCGCCTAAACCTTTTCAGGAAGGCTAGAATTTGAGAAGGAGGGTTAGGATTTTGAAGGGGCCAAGCTTAATGGGTTTTCCTCCAGCTTCCTCCGCCTTTTCCTCCGTGATGTTTGAAAGCAACAGCTGCCTAGGTTTTCTGAATAGGCTAGGATGGAAGGTCACGGGTTCACCAGCTGTTTCATAACATCTCAAGACTACGCCTTCACCATCTTCAGACTGCTTTAAACAGGAGAGGAGAACGTTTTCTGGGAGGCTTAGGAAGGAAAACCTGCCGTAGGGTAGAGAACCCCTCCCACCTCCACGCCAACGTAGGGGGATTGGGGGATTGGCAAAGCTTAAGGCTTCCCTCCAAATTTTAGCTTCCCTCCAGCCTCCCTCATGCGGGATTAATGCAAACCTGAACTCGTATTCTCGCCCAAGCTCTAGGGCGTCCCTGACTGGGGTGATGGGGCCCTTGTCGCCGTGGGAGAGGAGGTCAACCGACCTAAGCAGGGTTAGGTAAACCCGGTTTTCAAGAACCTGGTGGCCTGGGATACCCCTCGTGGATAGGGCTAACCCCCTCCCCTCACCCTCATAGTCAATCCACTCCTCCATAGGGAAATCCTTCGCCTGCTTTTCCCGCTCCACCACCCCGAAGGCCGTACTAGAGAGGTATTTCCCCTCGAAGGCTAAGTCGAATCTTGCCCTAACCCTAACATGGGGGAAACGGTTTTTCAACTTAATTTTGAAGTCTATGAGGGGTAGGCCTTCAAAAATCGTTATTTCCTTCTCAACGTCCATGAGTTCTTGACGGTAGAATTCAACACCGTAGTGTTCTCTAAGCCTGTAGGGCCAGTAGCAGCCGTAAACCTTCTCCTTAAACTTCAACCTCTTAGAGATAGGACCCTCCTCAGCTGTGAACTCTTCAACGTGGAAGCGGGGCTTGTTGGGGGAGGTATCCCCCTCAGCCCCTACAACACCTATAAGTTGCATGGAGATATCCCTGTGGGTGTAAACACTTCCAACCTCATTTTCCAGCTCAAGCAGGAAGCTCTTCACAAGCTCCCTACCCTCACCATCAAGGATTCTGCAGATTCCGGTGTGGGGGTCGGCCTCAACTCTTACAAGCGAGTTCCCAATAGAGTTTTTACCTGAAATCTTTCTTCTCCCCTCCGTTTTCAGGCTCAGCTGGCTTTTCGAAAGCTTGTAAACCCTGTAGCCTAGGGGTGGAACTTCGGCTAGGAAGCCTATCTTAACCCTCCTAAGCCAGCCCTCGCCATCCCTCTCCTCCTCAACCACCTCGCAGGGGGCATCCTCAACGGCTACATCTCTAACCCTTTCAGCCCTGTCGAATTCCAGCTCTTCCTCAACATACTGCCTGACTGGGAAAGCGTTTGGGTTGAAAACGATGACCGCCTCGCCTTCAAGGCTTATCTGGGAGGAGATGTGGGTTAAGGCTTCCCTCAACGTTTCAGCCAGCCCTGCTTTAAGCTCTTCTAGGTCTTCCCTAAAGTCCTCGTAAACCTCGTCTATGGAGGTTCCCGTTATGACATCGTGGAAGGCTAGGAAGAGCATTTTCCTCCAGGCTTCTGCAAGCCTTTCACGGGGATATGGTTTACCAAGCAGCCAGGCAATGGTTGCAAACTTCTCAGCGTTGAGGATGAGGTTCCTAGCCTTAAACCCTTCAAGTTTAAGCCACATCCTCGTGCTCCACACGCCCTCAAAGATTCTCTCACCCTCATACATTTCACCCTCAACGGTTTCAAGCTTGTCCCCCTCCTTTTCCACAGCCTTAAAGAACTCTTCGGGTGGAGCTATTTCCACCTCGTAGTCGGGATTAGACCTGTTAAAATCGTCTATAACCTTTAGAATCCACTCGGGGAAGGGGCAGCTTCCAACCCCGCAGGGCATGAGGATATTCCTCGTGGCAGCGTAATGCTTCAGCTCTTCAAGGTTCTCCTTAAAGTATTCGGCGAAAAGCCCAACATGATAGCTGTGGTTGGAGGAGAAGTAGTGGGTTAGGATGGTTGTCCCATCTAGGCCCCTCCACCAGAACTCGCTTCTCCCAGGCTTTCTCTCCGCACCCCTCCCGAAGGCAAGCCACTTGTAGCCTGCATCCCTATAAATCTGCGGGATCTGAGCGTTCAAGCCGAAGGAGTCGGTTATCCAGCCTACCAAAACATTAAGGCCCAGCCTCTCCTTCAAATACCTTTTCCCGTAGAGGATTTCCCTTACGAAAACTTCTCCGCCTGGAAGGTAGGAGTCCGCCATCAGGTATTGGCCGTCTACCACCCTGATGCAGCCAGCCCTCACAGCCTTCTCAAGCCTCTCAAAGAGTTGGGGGTTCTCCCTCTCCACCTCCATTAGCTGGTAGGCATCCTCAAAGCCGAATTTAAATTCGGGGAAAAGTGAGCATAGGGCTATCACCTGCCTGAGAAGCCTTAAATTAATGTAGGAGTAATCCTTCCTGTCAAACTTCCAAACCACATCATAGTGGAAGTGCGGGAAGAAGAAAACCTTCCACTTCGCCATCTCAAGCACCACGAAAGCGTTTCAGCACAGCCCTTTTAAGCCTTCCTTAACGTTCAAACTAAAGCTTCCTATCAAAGTAGATGTTTTTCCCCTTAGCCGACAGCGGTATGCCCATGATGATGTCGGCTTCTGGAAGCATTCCAAGCCTCATAGCTGCAACTCCAACCCTATACATAATCCGATTGTCCACGTTTAGGAGGCTAGCCGTCTTAACAGCTGAGCCTAGCGCAATTCCAAGGTCTAGGATTTTGAAGGGGCATAGGGGTCCCCTGAAATCCCTTCCAAGCTTTTTCTCAACCCTTTCGAAGGCCTCGCAGGTTGGGTAGCCGCAGGCTCCACAATCCAGCTGCAAGTGCCTTGTTCCACGGACGCCTATTAGGAGGACAGCGTCTGAATCCCTCACGTTGGAGGCATCCCTAACCCATTTTTCACCCCTCTCCTCGGCTAGCCTCTCCATTTCGGAGGCAAGCCTAACCTTCTCCTCCCCATAGACCAGTGAAATGAGGATGTCGTCTACACCCCCAGCCTTCGGAGCGGTTCTAGCTGAAACCATCATAAGCCTTCCAGCCTCTATCACGGCTTCACCTTCCACCTTGGAACCCTGCTCAACAGGCATTTCAAACCCTCCACAATTTAAGCGTTGAATCTTTAAAATAACGTTTTTCCCGGTTTGGAGTGAAATTTTAAGTTGTAGTGTGGGGGAGGGTTTTCTCGACCTTGATGGCTGGGCAGGCCTTGGAGGAGCTACCCATACCCGTGAAGAGTAGGGTTGCCACAGGCCTCTACGTGAACTGGGA
>QMYD01000105.1 GCA_003662485.1 Candidatus Hecatellales archaeon
AACTCCTAATAGACCAGTGGCATGACCAGGCCTACACCAAACACACTGTTAAGCAGAAGCTTATTGAAGGCCCCCACAGGTTCCGCTTAGAGTGGTATGAGAATGGCTGGGCTGCTCACATCTCCTTCCGCATGGAGAAGGTTCCAGAACCCTCCTATCCAGACGATAAGTGGGAGAGACTCTGGTATGAATACGATGGAAACGGGAATCTCGGTGAATTCCTAGGTTCAGGACCCCACCAGCCTCATCTTGATTTCGATGATAATTGGGGTGATGGCGAGGTTGCCCACGGCCACTCCGACCGCATAGGCTTCATTTCTTCTAGGACGATTGAAGTCAAGCCAGGAACCTACAAGTTCATTGTGGGAAGTGATGATGGTGTATGCTTGTGGGTGGATGGTCACAAGGTGATAGATGAGTGGCACGATCAGGGCTATACCGAATACCAGGTGGAGATGGATTTGGATGGTGGAAAGCATAGGCTTCGCCTAGAATGGTATGAGAATGCTGGGGGAGCACATGTTTCCTTCCGTATGGAGAAGGTTCAGGAGCCTTCCTACCCATCTGATAGGTGGGAGAGACTCTGGTACGAGTATATGGGTAATGGAAACTTCGGCAACTTCCTGGGTTCTGGCCCAGATCAGCCTAAAATAAACTTTGATGATGATTGGGGTGATGGCGTGGTTGCTCATGGAAAATCTGACATGATAGGCTTTGTCTCCTCGAGAACCATTGAAATTAAAGAGTCTGGAACCTACAGGTTTACTGTGGGAAGTGATGATGGTGTCCGCCTCTATGTAGACGATGAACTCTTAATAGACGAATGGCATGACCAAGGCTACACCCAGTATCAAGCTGAGAAATTCCTAGAGGCGGGCAACCATAGGCTTCGCTTAGAGTGGTATGAGAATGGCTGGGCAGCACACATTTCCTTCCAAATGGAAAAGATTTAAAGACTTTTCCTAGCCCTCGTCTTCCACCAAATTTTTAGCAGGTCTCTACCCATGTGGAAAACCTGTTTAACCGTGTTTACCTTGGAGCCTGGCTGATAATTCCAGGTGATGGGGACCTCTACCACCCTATAGCCCTTCCTCAAGGCTTCAACAATCAGTTCGACGTCAAAGGCAAATCCTTTCACAGTTATGTCGTCCTTAAGGTTTAGGAGGATTCTCCTCCATCCAGCCTTAAACCCACACTGGGTATCATGGATTTCCGCCTTAAAGAGGAGGCGGAAGAGGAGGTTGAAGGCCCTATTTAGGATCCTCCGGTGGAGGGGAGGCTTAACTCCAATCCTAGATTCGGGAAGATTCCTTGAGCCTAAGGCTAAATCCGCCTCCTTAAGGGCTTCCAAAAGCCTGGGTATCTGGCTTGGGGGGGCTGAAAGGTCAACATCAACCATTACGATGGCCTCGCCCTCAGCCTCCTCTATCCCCCGGAGGATTCCTCCCCCCTTCCCAAGCCTCCTATCTGAGTGGAGAAGCCTAATCCTAGGGTTAAGCCTAGCATATTCTCCGACGATTTCGCAGGTTCTATCCGTGCTCCCATCCTCGGAAACCACTATCTCATAGTCTAGGCCCACCCTTTCAAGGTAGGCTGTTAAAACCTTCAAACAGCTTGCAATACGCCTCTCCTCATTATAGGCTGGAACGATCACCGAAACCTTCAATTCAAACCTCTCTTCACGAATCAGCCTTTCCTCTCAGGCCTAAAGAAAGATAAATCTCACATACAAAAGTCTTTATATTTATATGGGAAATTAACTTTCTTCTTTGGGAAATTTAAGGTGAGCCGGGTCGGGTAAGCCCTTAAAGGTGCTGATAACAGGGATAGGTGGACCTGGAGGCATAGCTGTAGCGGAAAGTCTTAGAAAGGCTGACCATGCGAAATACTACCTGCTAGGGGTTGACTGTGACCCCTATGCGCCTGGAAGGGTGATGGTAGACGATTTCAGCCCTATTCCCCCAGCCGTAGACGATGGATTTGTAGCCTCCCTCCTAAGGGTTTCGAAAGGCTTCGACGCCCTCTTCTGCACGGTGGACGAGGAGCTTCCAAAGGTTTCAAGCTATGCTAAGGAGTTTGAATGCAAAGTTTTCGTTTCCCCCTTTAAAGCAGTGGCAACCTGCCTGGACAAGTTTAAAACTTTTAAGGCTTTAAGGAGGGCTGGAATCCCCGTTCCAAACACCATCCCCTACAAGCTTGGGGTGAAGGGAACTCTTGAAGCCTTCGACTACCCCCTCATCGTGAAGCCCAGGCATGGGAGGGGTTCAAGAAACATTTTCAAGGTTGCAAGTAGGAGAGAGCTTGAAGCCGTAGGCCAGATCACCGGAAACATGGAGATGCTTATCCAAGAATATGTTGAGGGCCCCGAATACACTGTGGATGTGCTGGCAAACGAGAAAAGCGAGCTTGTCGCCTGCGTTCCAAGGGAGAGAATCCGCATTAGAACAGGGCTAACCATAGTAGGTAGAACAGTGAAAAACGGCCGCTTCACGGAGCTCGCCGAAAAAATAGCTAAAACCCTAGAGTTAAAGTATATTTTTAATTTCCAGTGTAGGGGGGTTGACCTTAAGGTTACTGAGGTTAATCCTAGGCCTTCTGGAACCATGATCCTTTCCACCATGGCTGGGGTTAACATGCCGAAGATTCTCTTGGAGGAGGAGCTTAAACCAAAGGCTTACCTCGACAAGTTTAAGGAGAATGTTTGGCTCTACCGGAATCTAAATAACTACGTGGTGGTTGAACAGGTATGAGGGTGCTGGTTATAGGAGCCCATCCCGACGATCCAGAGGTGATGTGTGGGGGCAGCATCCATCTCCACGCCTCGAGAGGAGATGAAGTTTACGCCATCATAGCTACGGATGGAAGGCTTGGAGGAAACCCGGAGGTTAGGAGGAGGGAAGCCTACGAAGCTGCTACAGCCCTAGGCGTAAAAAACGTGAAGTTTTTAAATCTGCCGGAGGGGGAGGTTTCAGACAGCTTCCAAACAGTTAAGCTTCTCGAATCCATCATAGTAGAGTTTAACCCAGACCTCATATATACCCACACGGATAAGGATAGGCATCAGGACCATCGAAACGTGGCGAAGGCAACCTTCTCAGCCGCCAGAAGGTTTAACAGGATTCTAACCTGCGAAACCCCTGCAACCCTAACCTCCTTCAATCCAACTCTCTACATTGACATTTCAAAGGCCCTACCTGTGAAGCTGGAAGCCCTCAAACTCCACAGGTCCCAGCTGGGTAAAACCATAAACTTGGACGAGTTAGCTTGTGTAGCCCGGTTTAGGGGGAGCCAGATAGGCGTCACCTATGCTGAGGCCTTCGAACCCTACAAGTATCTCCTCACCTTCTAGCCCCGGGGTTTAACATTGAAGGTTCTATGTGTTTTCGGAACCCGCCCCGAAATCATTAAGTTATCCCCAATAGTTTGGGCTGCAAGAAGGTTTGAGGATTTCGAGCTAACCCTCGCCCACACCGGCCAGCATTATGACTACTTAATGAGCGACGTTTTCATCCAAAGCCTTGGAATTCCAAAGCCCAAATACAATTTTGAAGTTAGAGGTGGTCCAGTGGAGCAAATCGCCAAGATCATGGTAGATGTGGAGGGGGTTTTGAAGGCTGAGAATCCCGATGTGGTTCTCGTTCAAGGCGACACCAATACTGTTCCAGCCGTTTGCATAGTTGCCAGGCGGATGCTTGTTCCCGTAGGACACGTGGAAGCTGGGCTACGCTCCTTCAACGAGAGAAGCCCTGAGGAGGCTAATAGGAGGATAGCTACAGCCCTAGCCCTCCAACACTTCGCACCAACCTGGCTAAACTATTTCTTCCTAACCTTTGAGGGGGTTCCAGCAAGCCGAATCCACGTAACAGGAAACACCATTATGGATGTGCTTTTAAGGTTTAAACCCCAAATCGAGGCCTCCGAAATCTTGGATAGGCTTGGGCTTGAAGGGGGAGACTTCATCCTGCTAACCGTTCATAGGCCTGAAAACGTAGACAACCCTGAAAACCTAGGGAAAATAGTTGAAGCCTTAAGCCTCCTAGAAGGCTTAAGA
>QMYD01000106.1 GCA_003662485.1 Candidatus Hecatellales archaeon
AAGGCCTCCTCACTGCAGGCTTAATCCTCACGAAGCTTAACAAGGAGCCCCTAGACTGGGAGAGCTTCTAGGAGCTCCACAAAACCTCCACGACCTGTATAGGCTTAGGAAGGAGATTGCCTCCCTCCGCCTTTAAATTCAAGCCTCTTCGCCTTCACCCACCGCTCGTAGGCCTCATCAAGGCTTCCGCTTGGAAGCACATAGTTTCTAACGTATTCCACATGGGCCTGCACCAGCTGGACTATCCGCTCGTCGGTGGCTGTTCCCAGGGCTACCTCCCGCTTTAAAACCTCCATGGGGGTTGGCTGATAGTTTGGGTCCACCTCGATAACCCTAACCTGAACCCTTCGCTCAGCAAGCTTCTCCCTGAAGGTTTCGTAGGGAACCCCATAGACGCAGGTGTTTTTAGGGTGTTTGGAGGCTTGGTCGGCGAGGAGGTCAGCTTCGTCTTCAATGCTTTCCCTGCTAGCCTTAGCCTCCTCCTCAAGCAGCCTCCTCCAAGCTTCAGGGTTCACCTTCCTCGTCGTCATGCTTCTAAGCGTTAGGAGGGCTATTTTTACGGCTATGTGGGCTGCCAGATGCTCGTAGGAGGATGCTCCATAACAGTGAATATCCAGGCTTGGGTTAAGCCTTTTCAGGTGTTGAAGCTTTCGAAGGATGGGTTCAGCCTGATACTCCCAACTGTTGGCAACGGATTCTGGTATAAGCCCCTGCCTCCTAATTTCGCCTATAACGTAGCTGTAGGGTAGGCCTTCAGCCAGCATCTTCACGTACTCCTCAATCTCCCTAGAGAAGTCGAGGAAGAGGGCGTCATAGTTGAGTTTTTCCAGAAACTCTGCCACCATGCTGCTTCGGCTTCTAAGCTTGGGGGCTGAAACCAGCGTGATAAGGCTGCCCATAGGCTAAGCGAATGCAAGCCTCCGGGGTTAATGAGCTTTTCGGGGTAACCTTCAAATAATAAGGCTAAATTTTGAAATAGAGGCCTTTAAAGGCTTAAGGAAGTGGTGAAGGCCTCCTTGACCGCTAAACTCCACCAGTACCCAGTAGTCTTGGGAAGTAGGGGGACGCCGAGGAAGGGCAGGGGCTTCAGCCTTGGAGAGCTTAGGGAGGCTGGGATAAGCCTGGAAGAGGCGAGGAGGCTTGGAATCTACGTGGACAAGCGTAGGGACACCGTTCACCCAGAGAATGTTGAGGTTCTCGGCGACCTAGCTGAACTCATCAGGCAGGGGAAGCTCCCCCCACCCGTTAAGTCTAGGCCAGCTGAAAGGCTTAGGGTGGGAAGCCCAGCTAGGGGGAGAGCCTTCAGAGGGTTAACCGCAGCTGGGAAGAAGTCTAGAGGCCTATACAAGGTTAAGGAGAGGAGGCATCCCCAGCATAAGTGGGCCAAGTAGGGGAGACTTTGTTTAGGAAGGTTTGCCGGTAAAAAACCAGGAAAACCTTAAATATTCGTTGGTTTCTCCCATTTCAGGAGTAATTAATTTAATGGTGTGGCATCGTTTTGGAGGTTGATGTGCTATGGCGCAGGCTATCCCAGCCGTAACCGAGTCTGGCCAGCCCATCCTAATCCTTAAGGAGGGCACAACCCAGACTCGGGGTCGAGAAGCCCAGCGAAACAATATTACAGCCGCAAAGATCGTGGCTGAGATTGTTCGAACATGCCTCGGCCCGAAGGGTATGGATAAGATGCTGGTTTCAAGCTTTGGAGACGTTACCATCACCAATGATGGAGCCACCATCCTCAAGGAGATGGATGTCCAGCATCCAGCCGCCAAAATGCTGGTTGAAACCGCTAAGGCCACCGACCAGGAGGTTGGAGATGGAACCACCAGCGTGGTGATCCTGGCTGGAGCCCTACTCGAGAGGGCTGAACTCCTCATAGACAAGAATGTTCACCCCACCATCATCGTTGACGGCTATGCTAAGGCTGCGGAGAAGGCGCTGGAAATCTGCGACGAGGTGGCGGAGAAGATAGACCCAACCGACAAGAAGATTCTAAGGAAGATTGCCATGACCGCTATGGCGAGCAAGGTGGTTTCCGAAAACAAGGATTACCTGGCAGACCTAGCCGTAGACGCTGTCCTCCAAATAGCCCAGAAAGTAGACGGCGAATACAAGGTTGACATTGGAGATATCAAGGTGGAGAAGAAGGCTGGAGCCTCCATAACCGACACCAAGCTTATCCGTGGTGTAGCCATCGACAAGGAGGTTGTCCACGCAGGCATGCCCAAACGCATCGAAAAAGCGAAAATCGCCCTGCTAAACTGCCCCCTCGAAATCGAGAAAACAGAGTTTGACGCCAAAATCCATATTGAAAGCCCGGAGCAGATGAAGGCCTTCCTAGACGAGGAGGCAAGAATCCTAAGAGAAATGGTGGAGAAGATTAGGAAGGCTGGTGCCAACGTGGTCTTCTGCCAGAAGGGTATAGATGATATGGCCCAACACTTCCTAGCCAAACAAGGAATCCTAGCCGTCCGGAGGGTTAAGGAGTCCGACATGGACAAGCTTTCCAAGGCTACTGGTGGTAGGGTGGTCAACAACGTGGACATGCTAGGCCCCGGAGACCTTGGAGAGGCTGAGGTTGTCGAGGAGCGGAAGGTTGGAGAGGATAAGTGGGTTTTCGTGGAGGGCTGCAAGAACCCACGCTCGCTAACCATCCTAGTCCGTGGGGGAACAGAAAGGGTGGTTGACGAGGCTGAACGCTCCCTCCACGACGCCATCTCCGTGGTTAGAGACGTAATCCTCAAGCCGAAAATCGTGGCTGGAGGTGGAGCCCTAGAAGCCGAGGTAGCCTCAAAGCTTAGAAGCTGGGCTCAAAGCCTAAGCGGCAGGGAGCAGCTGGCAGCCCTAGACTTTGCCGACGCCCTCGAAGTCATACCGATAACCCTAGCCGAAAACGCTGGCTTAGACCCCATCGACATCCAGGTTGAACTCAGAGCCCGCCATGAGAAGGGTGAGAAATGGGCTGGAGTAAACGTTTTCGAGGGGAAGATCAGAGACATGTATAAGGAAGATGTTTTGGAGCCCGTTTCCGTTAAAGAGCAGATAATCAAATCTGCCTTTGAGGCTGCAGCCATGATCCTCCGCATCGACGACGTCATCGCAGCCTCAAAGGTGAAGACTAGCGAGTCCACTGGTAAGAAGAGCACGGAAACCGGGGAGGAGACCGGTGGCGGTGAGGTTTAAAGGGAGGTGAAGGGTTTGGCTGCAGGTGCTGGAACAAGTGGAACGGTTCCCGTCCTAGTGCTGAAGGAGGGCACTGGGAGAACTAAGGGTAAAACAGCTCAGAGAAACAATATTATGGCTGCAAAGATTATTGGGGAGGTTTTGAGGAGCACCCTCGGGCCTAGAGGCATGGATAAGATGCTAGTGGACAGCCTTGGAGACGTTACCGTAACCAATGATGGAGCCACCATCCTAAAGGAGATAGATGTTCAGCATCCAGCCGCCAAAATGCTGGTGGAAGCTGCTAAAACCCAGGATAACGCTGTTGGGGATGGAACAACCACGGTGGTAGTGCTGGCAAGCGAGCTGCTTAGGAAGGCTGAGGAGCTCCTCGACCAGAACATTCACCCAACCCTCGTGGTTTCAGGCTATAGGAAGGCAGCCCAGCAGGCGCTAGAAGAACTAAACAGTATAGCCAGGGAGGTTAATAGAGAGGACGAGGAAGTTCTGAGAAAAGTGGCCTCCACCGCCGTTCGAAGCAAGGCTATAGCAGCAGCTAGGGAGAAAATCCTCGACATGGCCATTAAAGCCGTGAAAACCATAGCTGAGAAAAGAGGCGAGAAGTGGGTGGCCGACGTAGACCTAATCCAGATAACCAAGAAGGCTGGGGGAAGCTTCACCGACACCAGGCTGATTAACGGCCTCATCATCGACAAGGAGGTTGTCCACTCAGGCATGCCCAGACGTGTAGACAACGCCAAGATAGCTCTGCTTGAATGCCCCTTAGAAATCGAGAAAACCGAGATAAGCGCCGAAATCAGGATTAGGGATCCAACCCAGATGAAGGC